>JAJLKJ010000061.1:0-3875 GCA_033839185.1 Gammaproteobacteria bacterium | reverse complement strand
CAGGGCAGGCTGCACCCGAAGACAGAACAACGAGCGCCCCGGCCGGCCATGCCGGCGGCAAAGCGAGGAGTGTGATGAGCGAGACCACAGGCACGATCGCGCCGGAGGAGGCGGGGTCGATTCCGGGGCTGTTCCGCGAGCGCGTCGCGCGCACGCCGGACAAGCCGGCCTACCGCGACTATGACATCGGCAGCCAGTCCTGGGTGACCACCACCTGGGCGCAGATGGCCAACGAGGTGGCGCGCTGGCAGGCCGCCCTGCGCAAGGAAAATCTCAAGCCCGGTGACCGCGTGGCCGTGATGCTGCGCAACAGCCGCGAGTGGGTGGTCTTCGACCAGGCCGCACTCGGCCTGGGGCTGGTCAACGTGCCGCTCTATCTCGAGGATAGGCCGGACAACGCCGCCTACATCATCAACCACGCCGAGGCGAAGCTCCTGCTGGTGGAGGGGCGCCGCCAGTGGCAGCGCCTGGAAGAGGTGGCCGAGGACCTCTCGGGCCTGCAGCGCATCGTCAGTGTCAACACCATCGAGGAGGACGACCAGCCGCATGACCCGCGCCTGGTCTCGCTCAACGACTGGATCTTCGGCTGCGGCGGGGAACTCGTGGTCGAGGCCATCGACCCCGACGCCCTGGCCACCATCGTCTATACCTCCGGTACCACCGGCCGCCCCAAGGGCGTGATGCTCTCGCACCGCAACATCCTGTTCGATGCCCACAGTTCCAGCACCTGCGGTCAGCTCAACGGCGACGACGTGTTCCTCTCCTTCCTGCCGCTCTCGCACACCCTGGAGCGCACCGGCGGCTACTACCTGCCCATGCTGGTCGGTGCCGAGGTGGCCTATGCGCGCTCCATCCCGCAGCTGGGCGAGGACCTGGTGACGGTGAAGCCCACCGTGCTCATCTCCGTGCCGCGCATCTACGAGCGCGTGTACGGCAAGATCATGGACGGGCTGAAAGAGAAGTCGGGCGTGGCCCGCTGGCTGTTCCGGCAGGCGCAGACCGTGGGCTGGCGGCGCTTCGAGTACAGCCAGGGCCGGGCCGGCTGGTCCCCCCTGCTGCCCACCTGGCCGCTGTTCGAGAAGCTGGTGGCGAGCAAGGTGCACGAGAAGCTCGGCGGCCGCCTGCGGCTGGCCATCTGCGGCGGGGCCGCGCTCTCGCCGCCGGTGGCGCGCCTGTTCATCGGCCTGGGCGTCACTGTGCTGCAGGGCTACGGCATGACCGAGTCCTCGCCGGTGGTCAGCGTCAACCGCCCGGACGACAACATCCCCGAGTCCATCGGCACCGCCATACCCGGGGTGGAGGTGAAGATCGGGCCGAACGACGAGCTGCTCACCCGCAGCCCGGCGGTGATGCTCGGCTACTGGAAGAACGACGAGGCCACGCGCGAGACCGTCGATGACGAGGGTTGGCTGCATACCGGCGACAAGGCCAGCATGGACGAGCAGGGCCACATCTTCATCACCGGCCGGCTCAAGGAGATCATCGTCATGGCCAACGGCGAGAAGGTGCCGCCGGCCGACATGGAGATGGCCATCGCCATCGACGGGCTGTTCGAGCAGGTGATGGTGATCGGCGAGGCCAAGCCCTTCCTCACCGCCCTGGTGGTCCTGAACCAGGAGAAGTGGGAGGCCTATGCGCGAGAAGACCTCGACGTCGATCCGCATGATCCCGCGGTGCTGCAGGACAGCTTCGTGCAGAAGAGCCTGATCAACCGCATGGCGCACCAGCTGCGGGAGTTCCCGGGCTATGCCCAGGTCCGCCGCATCACGCCGCTGCTCGAACCCTGGACGGTGGAAGACGGCCTGATCACGCCCACCATGAAGATGAAGCGGGCGCGCATCGCCAAGCAGTATGCCGATGACATCGAGGCCATGTACGCGGGGCACTCGCTGTGAGCGAGAAATTGCCCGAGGCCGAGCCGGTGATGCGGGTGCCCGCCACCCCCATGCAGGCCAATACCGGGGGCGACATCTTCGGCGGCTGGCTCATGTCGCAGGTCGACATCGCGGGCTCCATCCCCGCCGTGCTGCGGGCACGCGGCCGTGTGGTCACGCGCGCGGTGAAGGAGATGAGTTTTCTCAAACCCGTCTACGTCGGCGACATGGTGAGCCTCTATGCCGAGGTCCGCGAGACCGGGCGTACCTCCATCACCGTGGAGGTGCAGGTCTATGCCCAGCGCAACCCGGTGGCGCTGGAGACCCACAGGATCTCCGACGCGCGCCTGACCTATGTCGCCGTCGACGAGAAGGGCCGCCCGCGTCCCCTGCCGGATGCCGGGCCGGAAACCGGCTGACCGATTCAACCACAGACGCAAAACCAACAATCAGAGCCAACAATCAGAGCAGGAGTAGGGAGGAAGACATGCCCAACCATATCCCGTCCATCGGCCGCCGCCTCGCGCTGGCCGTCGCCATCAGCGCCACCTGCGGCAGCGCCCACGCCGCCGGTTTCGCCCTCATCGAACAGAGCGCCAGCGGCATGGGCAACGCCTTCGCCGGCGCCGCCGCCATTGCCGACGACGCCAGCACCGTCTGGTTCAACCCGGCGGGCATGACCCGCCTGGGCAAGGACCAGGTGGTCGTGGCGGCGCACTACATCGCGCCGGAAGCGGAATTCACCAATGACGGTTCCCAGCTGGGTACCGGTGCGCCGCTGGTAGGCACCGATGGTTCCACCTCCGGGAAGACCGACGAGGTGGGTATCGTCGGCAACTTCTACTACGTGCGCGACCTGGGCGACGATGCGAAGTTCGGCCTGGGCATCAATACGCCCTTCGGCCTGTCGTCCAAGTACGACTCCAACTGGATCGGGCGCTATCACGCCATCAATTCCGAGATCATGACGCTCAACATCAACCCGTCGCTGGCATCGAAGGTGACGGACAAGCTGTCGCTGGGCGTCGGTTTCAACGTGCAGTACATCCAGGCCGAGCTGAGCTCGACCGTCTTCGACGGTACCCAGGAGGGTGTCGCGACGATCGAGGGCGACGGGATCAGTTTCGGCGCCAATTTCGGCCTGCTCTACGAGTACTCGGAGCGTTCGCGCATCGGTATCGCCTATCGTTCCAAGGTGGCGCACAACCTGGACGGGGATGCGAAGTTCGATGGCGTCAACCAGATACCGTCGCCGCTGGGTGGCAACCTGTATGTCGACACCGATGCCTCGGCGGGCGTGGATCTGCCGCAGATGGCCTCGCTCAGCTATGTGCGTGACATGAATGACCGGCTCACGCTGCTGGCCGACGTCACCTGGACCGGCTGGAGCAGCTTCGACGAGCTGCGTGTCAGCTACGACAATGCGGGTCAGCCGGATTCCGTCACGACAGAGGACTGGGAGGATACCTGGCGCTATTCGGTCGGCATGAACTACCGCTACAGCGATGCGCTCACCCTGCGTGCCGGGGTGGCCTACGACGAGGAGCCGATCCCGAGTGCCGAGCGTCGTACGGCGCGTATCCCGGGCAACGACCGTACCTGGCTGGCGCTGGGCTTCGGTTATGCGCCCTCGGCCGATCTGCAGTTCGATTTCGGCTATGCCCACCTGTTCGTCAAGGATGCCGATATCGACAACACGCTCGAAACGCTCAATCCGGCAGCCAACCATACGCTGTCCGGCAGCTACGAGGCCGAGGTCGACATCTTCAGCGCCCAGGTCACCTGGAAGTTCTGAGGCGGCCTTCGGGTCGTGACAAAAAAGCCGGGCACTGCCCGGCTTTTTTCATGCCTGTTGCCCGTGTGACTGCCCGGGTCAGGCGGCGGTGATCCGGGCGTAGAGCTCGTCCTTGAGGTGCAGGCGCTGTTTCTTCAGGTCCTCGACGACCTCGTCGGAAGGGGTCTCGATCTCCTGCTGGACGCGGCGCAGCTCGCGGTCGATCG
>JAJLKJ010000060.1:0-4137 GCA_033839185.1 Gammaproteobacteria bacterium | reverse complement strand
GCGGCCAGCCGGCGCTCGAACTCGGCACGGTTCACCAGCCCGGTGAGGGCGTCATGGGTGGCCTGCCAGGTCATCTTCTGCGTGAGCTCGCGCGCCATGGTCACGTCGTGGAAGACCATCACCACCCCGATGATGCGCCCGTTGCGATCGCGGATCGGGGCGGCCGAGTCCTCGATGGCGATCTCGTGCCCATGGCGGTTGACCAGGATGGTGTTGCTGGTCAGGGCCGCCACCTTGCCCTCGTGCAGGCAGTAGTTCACCGGGTTGTCCAGCGGCTCGCGGCTGATCTCGTTGACGATGGGGAAGATCTCTTCCAGGGTCCTGCCCGCCGCCTCGGCCTGGGTCCAGCCCGTGAGCACCTCGGCGATGGGATTCATGAACACCACCAGGCCGGACTCGTCGGTGGTGATCACCGCGTCACCGATGGAGTTGAGCGTGACCAGGGCGCGCTCCTTCTCCTCGAACAGGGCGTCCTCGGCCTGCTTGCGCTCGGTGATGTCGGTATTGGTGCCCACCATGCGGTAGGCCCTGCCCGAGTCGTCGTGCACCGAGATGCCCCGTTCCAGATGCCAGCGCCAGCTGCCGTCGCGGTGGCGGATGCGGTGCACGCTCTCGTAGAAGGGGGTCTCCCCGCGCAGGTTCGCCTCGATCGCCGCGCGCGCCCGCGGCAGGTCCTCGGGATGCACCCGGTTCGACCAGGCCTCCTCCCGGTTGTCCAGCTCGTCTTCGGCAAAGCCCAGCATGGCCTTCCAGCGCGGCGAGTAGTACACGGTGTTGGTTTGCGCGTCCCAGTCCCACAGCCCGTCATTGGAACCGCGCATGGCCAGATCGAAGCGCTCCTCGCTCTGGATCAGCTCCTGCTGGGCGGCGGTCAGGTCCTGTTCCTTCTGTTCCAGCACGTCCAGCATGCGGTTGAAATCGTCCGCCAGCTGCGCGAGTTCCTCGGTGTGCTGCTCTGGGGCGCGCACGCCATGCCCGCCCTCGCGCACCCGCGAGGAGGTGACCACCAGTTCGTGCAGCCCGCGCGTCAGGCGCCGGGCCATGAGCACGGCGAACAGCACGCCGATGACGATGGCGATCACGGTGTAGAACACCCCGTCGCGGGTGATCAGGCGCAGGCCGGCCAGGTTGTCCTGCTGGCTGAGCGCCACCCGGGCCCAGCCGATGAGTTCGCCGTTGACCAGGATCGGCGCCGCCACGTCGATGAGCTGGCGGGTCTCGATCAGCCGATGCGTGCCGGGCGGGGAGTCCAGCAGCTCGCGGCTCACCGGGTCGATGACATGCTGACCGGCGTACCGGCGCTCGGTGTGCGCCATCACCTTGCCGCGCGTGCCGAGCACCATGGCGTATTCCAGGCCCGGATAGCTGGCCTGCGAGGCGAGCACCTCTTCCAGGCCGATGACATCGTTGGCCAGCAGCCAGGAACCGCTGTTGGTGGCCAGCGTCTCGGCCAGACTGGTGACCTGGGCGATGGCCTGGTCGTGCAGAAAATCGCGCTGACGCTCGACCAGGTCGTAGACGAAGATGGTCATGAGCACGGCGTGCACCAGTGCGATCCCCAGGATGAGCTGGCGCCGGATGGAGCCGAACAGCACCTGGCGCAGTCGGGTGGCGGCCGATGCCATCTCAGCGCGCCTCCCGCGGGTCGCGCAGTTCACGCGTGAAACGCTCGATGAACTCGCGCACCGGCCGGTAGGTCTCGTTGTCCGCCGGCTCGAAGCGCGACAGGGCCATGCGCGCGAGGATGGCACGCCCTTCCTCGTGGTTGTGCAGGTCAAAGAGCAGCGCGCCCACCTCGTCCGCGATGGCCGGCGGCACGTCCTCGCGCACCACCAGCCCGTTGTTCGGCAGGTTGTCGGTCTGCCAGCGCACCTCCAGCGCCGCGGCCAGCTCCGGCCGCTCGCGGGACAGCGTGCGCCAGGGCGGTATCCAGCTGGCACCGGCCGCCGCCTCGCCCAGGTACACGTTCATGATGGCCGACTCCTGCGAGCCCACATAGCGATTGTCCAGCTCGTGGAAGACGTCGATGCCGTGACTGTGCAGGAAGTGCTGCGGCAGCATGGTGGCCGCCAGCGCGGAGGGGGCGGGATAGGCCACGATCTTGCCGCGCAGGTCGCTGAACTCGTCGATGCCGCTGTCCCTGCGCACCAGGATGATGCCGCGAAAATCCTCGTCGTCGCCCATCTTGCCGAAGACCCGGTAGCCATGCTTCAGGGACTCGACGGTCTGATAGGGGTTGGGCAGGGAAAAGGCGAATTCGCCGGCAAACAGCTTGTCGTCGTAGGCCGCGTAGTTGCGCGAGGCCTCGAAACGGAACTCGGCGGCATCGACGTGGCGATTGAGGTAGTCGATGAGCGGGGAGAAGATCTCGTGCAGGCGCGCCGGGTTGTGCAGGGGATGGATACCGAAGCGGTAGACGGGCTGCTCCGGCACCGGCGCCTCGCCGTACTGCGGCAGGGTGGGCTCGGCCTCCTGGTTGCAGCCGGCGAGCGCGGCGAGCAGCCACAAGCAGAGCCCCAAACCGGGCAACGATATCCGGGAAATAGCGGTCATGCGTGCGTCACTGTCCTGGCAATGGCCGTAACTGTTGCCCGGCCGGGCCACCGTACATCGCGGCGGCTGCTCTTGATAATAGCCACAAAAACTACGCTGACATAGTACAGGCCGCGTGCCCGGGCCCGCGGCCACCGGGCGACGGAGGGCGGTGTCTGACCGACCGGCGGACGGCCAGCCTCCCCTGCCGGGCGTCTGCCATTATGGCGGCAGCGGCCGCACGCAACTTTAGCCGTCCACCCGCCGGAGCCGGTAGAATCGCCCCATGCCCCAGTTCACCGCCCCCATCCCGCTGAGCGTCTACGTCCACATCCCCTGGTGCGTGCGCAAGTGTCCCTACTGCGACTTCAACTCGCATGCCCTGCGCGAGGACCTGCCCGAACGCCGCTACGTGGATGCCGTGATCGCGGACCTGGAGGCCGAACTGCCGGGGGTGTGGGGGCGGCGCATCGAGAGCGTGTTCATCGGCGGCGGCACGCCCAGCCTGTTCTCGCCCGAGGCCCTGGACCGGTTGCTGGGCGGCATCGCCCAGCGCCTCCCGCTGCGCCCGGACACCGAGATCACCCTGGAGGCCAACCCGGGCACCTTCGAGCAGGGCAGGTTCGCGGAGTTTCGTGCCCTGGGCATCAACCGCCTGTCCATCGGCATCCAGAGCTTCGACGATGCGATGCTCGAGCGCATCGGCCGCATCCACAACGGCTTCGAGTCCCGCCGCGCGGTGGAGATCGCCCAGGCCGCGGGCTTCGACAACCTGAACCTGGACCTCATGTTCGGTCTGCCCGGGCAGACGCCCGCCCAGGCCCTGGCCGACGTGCGCCAGGCCGTGCAGGCCGAACCCACCCACGTCTCCTACTACCAGCTCACGCTGGAGCCGAACACGCTGTTCCACGCCCGGCCCCCGGCACTGCCGGACGACGACGCCCGCTGGGACATGCAGGAGGCCGGCCAGGAGGCACTGGCCGCCGCAGGCTATACTCAGTACGAGGTCTCGGCCTACGCCCGGCCCGGCCGGCGCTGCCGCCACAACCTCAACTACTGGGAGTTCGGCGACTACCTCGGCATCGGCGCCGGCGCCCACGGCAAGCACAGCGATGCCGCCACGGGGAGCATCGTGCGCTACCACAAGCAGAAGCAGCCTGCCGCCTACATGGACACCGCCGCCGGTGGCGGCGCGACCGTCGCGCGCGAGACGCTCGCCCCGGCCGCCCTGCCCTTCGAGTTCATGCTCAATGCCCTGCGCCTGACCGACGGCTTCGAGGAGGGGCTCTACGCCGAGCGCAGCGGCCTGCCCCTGGCGTCCATCGCCCCGCGCATCGAACAGGCCATCGCCGGCGAACTGCTGACGCGTGAGGGCCCACGCCTGCGCCCCACCGACCTCGGGCGGCGCTTTCTCAACGACCTGATCGAGCGCTTCCTGCCCGATGACGACTGAGCTCCTGCAACCGGTGACCCTCGACTGCCCCTACTGCGGGGAGGCGAACCACACGGTGCTGGACCTCTCGGCGGGCGGACAGGACTACATCGAAGACTGCCAGGTCTGCTGCCGGCCCATGGCGATACACTACGCGCTGGACCATGCCGGAC
>JAJLKJ010000059.1:0-6064 GCA_033839185.1 Gammaproteobacteria bacterium | reverse complement strand
TCCACGAACAGCTTCTCCAGCTGCTCGACGGACAGCGGCTGGCTGGCCGCAAGCAGCGCGCCTTCGATGATCTTCTTCAGTTTGCTGTTATCCATGAATGTCCTGCCCCTGATCTCGAGTACACCCTGTTCCATCTTCCGCCGTCCTCGTCACGGCCCTTCGTCCGCCTGGGTGGCGCCGGCCGGGCTGACGTAGATCGGCGCGAAGGGCTCGGCCTGCACCAGCTCGATGAGGTGTGCCTTGAGCAGTTCGAGCACGGCGAGGAAGCTCACGACCACGCCGAGGCGCCCTTCCTCGGCCGTGAACAGGGTGGTGAATTCGATGAACTTGTTCGGTTCCAGCTTGCTCAGCACCTGCGACATGCGCTCGCGCACGGAGAGCGACTCGCGCTGGATGTGGTGGTGCGTGAACATGTCGGCGCGGCGCAGCACCTCGGAGAGCGCCAGCAGCAGTTCGCGCAGATCGACGTCCGGGTCGGGCCGGTCCTGCTTCAGGTCCGGCGGCTGCACCGAGGCCAGGTGGATGTCGCGCTCCACGCGCGGCAGCTCGTCGATGTCTTCGGCGGCCTGCTTGAAGCGCTCGTATTCCTGCAGGCGACGGATGAGTTCGGCGCGCGGGTCTTCCTCGTCGTCGGCCTCCACCGGGCGCGGCAGCAGCATGCGCGACTTGATCTCGGCGAGCATGGCGGCCATCACCAGGTACTCGGCGGCCAGCTCCAGGCGCAGCTCCTTCATCACCTCGACGTATTCCATGTACTGCCGGGTGATCTCGGCGATGGGGATGTTGAGGATATCGAGGTTCTGGCGCTTGATCAGGTACAGCAGCAGGTCCAGCGGCCCCTCGAAGGCCTCGAGGAACACCTCCAGCGCGTCCGGCGGGATGTAGAGGTCCTGCGGCGGCATGGTGAGCGGCTCGCCCAGCACGATGGCGAACGGCATCTCGTGCTGCCCGGCGCCCATGACGGTTGGCTGCTCACTCATGGTTCATGACCTCAACGGTAGGCAAGGCCCATGGCCTTCTTCACTTCGTCGAGGGTCTCCTCGGCGATGTCGCGGGCGGCCTCGCAGCCCTCGGCGATCACGCTGCGCACGGCGCCCGGGTCGTCGATGTACTCCTGCGCACGCTCGCGGATGGGCTTGAGCTCGGCGAGCACGGCCTCGATCACGGGGCCCTTGCACTCCACGCAGCCGATGCCGGCGGAGCGGCAGCCCTGCTGCACCCACGCCTTCGTGTCCTCGTCCGAGTAGACCTCGTGCAGCTGCCAGACCGGACACTTGGCCGGGTCGCCCGGATCGGTGCGGCGTACGCGCGCCGGGTCGGTGGGCATGGTGCGCAGCTTCTTCTCCACCTCGGCCGGGTCTTCGCGCAGGGCGATGGTGTTGCCGTAGGACTTGGACATCTTCTGCCCGTCCAGGCCCGGCATCTTCGAGGCCTTGGTGAGCAGGGCCTGGGGCTCGGGCAGGATGATCTTGCCGGAGCCTTCCAGGTAGCCGAACAGGCGCTCGCGGTCGCCGATGGAGATGTTCTGCTGCGAGTCGAGCAGCGCGCGGGCGACGTCCAGGGCCTGGTCGTCGCCCTGCTCCTGATAGCTCTTGCGCAGTTCGCGATACATCTTGGCGTTCTTCTTGCCCATCTTGTCGACGGCGGCCTCGGCCTTCTCCTCGAAGCCCGGCTCGCGTCCGTAGAGATGGTTGAAGCGGCGTGCGACCTCGCGGGTGAGCTCCACGTGCGCGACCTGGTCCTCGCCCACCGGCACCTGACCGGCCTTGTAGATGAGGATGTCGGCACTCTGCAGCAGCGGGTAACCGAGGAAGCCGTAGGTGGCGAGATCGCGCTCCTTGAGCTTTTCCTGCTGGTCCTTGTAGGTGGGCACGCGCTCCAGCCAGCCCAGCGGCGTGATCATGGACAGCAGCAGGTGCAGCTCGGCGTGCTCGGGTACGCGGGACTGGATGAAGAGCTTGGCGGCCCCCGGGCTCACGCCCGCGGCCAGCCAGTCGATCACCATGTCCCAGACGTTGTCGGCAATCACCCCCGGCTCTTCGTAATGCGTCGTGAGGGCGTGCCAGTCGGCGACGAAGAACAGGCATTCGTAGCTGTGCTGCAGCTCGATCCAGTTCTTCAGGACCCCGTGATAGTGACCGAGATGCAGACGGCCGGTGGGCCGCATGCCGGAGACGACACGTTGGTTTTGCGCGGGAATGCTACTCAAAACAACTCCTCAGGACAGGTTATCTCTCATCCCCACAACGAGCGCACGAACAGCAGCACGTTGGGGAGATTGAAGGCCGACTCGATCAGCCCCGTGAGGTACATCAGCGGCGGCCAGAGCAGATAGCCCAGCAGGCCGACCAGCAGCAGGAACAGCAGGATGAAGAAACCGAAGGGTTCCACCCGGTCCAGCAGGGCCGCATAACGCGGCGGCACGATGCCGGCGAGCACCCGGCCGCCGTCCAGCGGCGGGATGGGCAAGAGGTTCAGCACCATCAGGATCAGGTTGAGGAAGATGCCCACCGCGCTCATGTACATCAGCGGCTCGCCGATGAACGGCGTGCCCGTGTGCAGCATCATACCCAGTTTCATCAGGATGGCCCAGATGAGCGCCATGCCGAGGTTGGCCATGGGCCCGGCCAGGGCCACCAGGGCCATGTCCCGCCGGGGGTTGCGCAGGTTGCGGAAGTCCACCGGCACGGGCTTCGCCCAGCCGAAGATGAAGCCGGTGAAGGCGAACAGCGCGATGGGCACGATCACGGTGCCGACGGGATCGATGTGGCGCAGGGGGTTGAGCGAGAGCCGGCCGAGCAGTTCGGCCGTGCGGTCGCCGTAATGGCGTGCCACCAGGCCGTGCGCCACCTCGTGCAGGGTGATGGCGAACAGAATGGGCAGCGCGAGGATGCTGATGGCCTGGATGATGCTCATGTCCGGCGCATTATACGTGAAGGCGGGGGGCGGGATCAGCGAAAAACGGCGGGGCCGGCAGGGCCGCCGGCCGGGGGGCTAGTGCTGGTTGAGCCAGCCGATGTCGCCCAGCCCCTTGCGCAGCACCTCGGGATGGCCCTCGGTGAGGTCGATCACGGTGCTGGGCTCCAGGCCGCTGAAGCCGCCGTCGATCACCAGGTCCACCTCGTGCTCCAGGAACACCCGGATCTGATAGGGGTCGGTCAGGGGCATGTCGGCATCGGGCATGATGAGCGTGGTGCTCATCAGCGGCTCGCCCAGCTCGGCCAGCAGGGCCTGGCAGATGGCATTGTCGGCAATGCGCACGCCAATGGTCTTGCGCTTGGGCTGCAGGCGCCGCGGCACCTCGTGGGTGGCCTTGAGGATGAAGGTATAGGGACCGGGGGTGAGGCCCTTGATCAGGCGGTGGGCGATGTTGTCCATCTTCGCGTAGGTGGAGATGTCGGACAGATCGCGGCACATGAGGGTGAAGTTGTGCTTGTCGTCCAGGTCGCGGATGCGGCGGATGCGCTCCATGGCGTTCTTGTCGCCGATCAGACAGCCGATGGCGTAGCAGGAATCCGTCGGGTAGACGACCACCCCGCCCTCCTGGATGATCTTCACCGCCTGGCGGATCAGCCGTGTCTGGGGGTTCTCCGGATGGATCTCGAAATACTGGCTCATGCCCGACCTGAAAAGCGTTGGAAAAACGGCATTTTACAGAAGCGCACCCGCGATACCAGCCTGCGCATGGTGTTTTTCGCCCTGACGGCTTCGGGTATGATGGCGCTTTGGGAACCGACGCCGCCTGCATGAAATTCCTCTTCGACTTCTTCCCGGTGCTGCTCTTCTTCGTGGCCTACAAGGGCTACGCGGCCCTGCCCGCCCCGATGGTGGACGCCATCAACACCGTGCTGCCCTTGGGCCTGCGCGCCGGCGAGGCCCAGGACGCCATGTTCTTCGCCACCCTGGTCGCCATCCTCGCCTCCTTCGCCCAGGTGGGCATCCACTGGCTGCGCACCCGCCGCGTCGAGACCATGCACCTGGTCTCGCTGGCCCTGATCGCGATCTTCGGCGGGCTCACGCTGGCCCTGCACGACCCGCTGTTCTTCAAGTGGAAGCCCACCCTGCTCAACTGGCTGTTCGGCATCGTCATCATCGGCAGCCAGTTCATCGGCCGGAAACCGATCATGGAACGCCTGATGGCCCACGCCATCACCGTCCCCGCCGAGGCCTGGCGCAGCGTGAACCTGGCCTGGGGCGTGTTCTTCCTCGCCATGGGCCTGCTCAACCTCTACGTGGCCTACGGCTACAGCGAGGAGGCCTGGGTGAACTTCAAGCTCTTCGGGCTGACGGGACTGACATTTGTCTTCGTTATCCTGCAATCCATGTACCTGGCGCGCTTCATGTCCGACGAGACGCCGCAGAACCAGGAGGACTGATATGCTGTACGCCATCATCGGCGAGGACGTCGAGGACAGCCTGGAAAAACGGCTCTCCGTACGCCCCGCCCACCTCGAGCGCCTCGAGGCGCTCAAGGCCGAGGGCCGCCTGCTGGTGGCCGGCCCCAACCCGGCCATCGACAGCAACGACCCGGGCGAGGCCGGTTTCACCGGCAGCGTCATCATCGCCGAGTTCGACTCGCTGCGCGAGGCGCAGAACTGGGCCGATGCCGACCCCTACATCGAGGCCGGCGTCTACCGCCAGGTCACGGTAAAGCCCTTCAAGAAGGTATTGCCGTAAGCATGCTGTGAAACCGGTCCCGGCAGACTGCCACGGCATCTGCCAGACTACCGGGCTTCGCGCCACACCCACCACCAAGGACTCAAGGAATTCATCCATGCACATGCGTCATGCAGCCCCCCTCGTCCTGATCGCCGCCCTGGGCCTTGCGGCCTGCAACGATCAGCAGGACCGCGCCACGACCGGCAAGGACAGCACCAACGCCGTGGCCCTCGTCAACGGTCAACCCATCGACCGCAGCACCTTCGACGAGTACATGAACATGAAGCAGCGCATGCAGCCCGGCATGCCGCTCAACCCCGACGTGGTCCTGGAAGAGCTCGTGAACATGGAGCTGCTGGAGCAGGCCGCCGAACGCGAGGGCGTGCACGAACAGCCCGAAGTCGTGGCCCAGCTCGAGCGCCAGCGCGCCAACGTGCTGATCAACACCCTGCTGCGCGGCAAGCTCGAAAACATGGAAGTGGACCAGGCCAAGCTCGATGCCGCCTACCAGGAACTGCTGGCCAGCATCCCCTCGCAGGAATACCACGCCCGCCACATCCTGGTGGAGACCGAGGACGCCGCCCGCAGCCTCATCGCCAAGCTCGGTGACGGCGCCGACTTCGTCAAGCTCGCGAAAGAGAACTCCACCGGCCCCTCCGGCCCCAACGGCGGCGACCTCGGCTGGTTCACCGTCGACATGATGGTGCCCGAGTTCTCCGCTGCCGTGGAGTCCCTGGACAAGGGCGACTACACCCGCGAGCCGGTGCACACCCAGTTCGGCTGGCACGTGATCCTGCTCGAGGACGTGCGCGACACGCAGAAGCCGGCACTCGCCGAGGTGGAGGAACAGCTGCGCAACGAACTGCAGCGCGACTTCATCGACGAATACCTGAACGGTCTGCGGGAATCCGCGCTGATCGAGACCCGCCTGGACAAGCCCGCAGCGGAGAGCCCGGACGCGAAGTAAGGCGTCATCTCCAGTCACACGAAAAAGGGGCGTCATCGACGCCCCTTTTTCGTGTCCACCGTCTGTGCGGCTCAGTCGCCCAGCAGTGTCTGCAGACCGTCTTCGTCCAGGACCGTCACCCCCAGGGCCTCGGCCTTGGCCAGCTTCGAGCCGGCCTCGGCGCCGGCGATCACGGCGGTGGTCTTCTTCGACACGCTGCCCGAGACCTTCGCCCCCAGGGCCATGAGGCGCGCCTTCGCCTCGTCGCGGGTCATGGATTCGAGCGTGCCGGTGAGCACGTAGGTGCAGCCGGCCAGCGGCTGCTCGGCGGCCGGCGTCACTTCGATCGTCTCCCACTCGATGCCGGCGGCCAGCAGCCGGTCGATCACCTCGCGGTTGTGCGCCTGGTGGAAGAAGCTCACCACGTGGCGGGCGACGATGGGGCCGACGTCCGGCACC
>JAJLKJ010000058.1:0-15332 GCA_033839185.1 Gammaproteobacteria bacterium | reverse complement strand
CGCCGGGCGTCCTCCACGCTCAGGCCGGCCAGGTTGCGCGCCAGGGCCTCGACGGCGCCATCCTCGCTGTGCACCTGCAGCTCGGGGTGGGCACCCGCCCAGGCACGCGCCTCCTCCCGCACGATGTCCACCAGGCGCTCGGACGACGGCAGGCTCAGCTCGAAACGCGCCGTGTACTTCTCGATCTCGGGCGGGATCGGGAACCGGTGGCTGATGAACACCAGGGTGTTGGGCGTCTCGCCGTGCTTCAGGGCGATGTCCTTCACCAGCCGCACGATGGCGGCATCGTCCATCCAGGGATGGAAGTCGAGCAGCAGGTAGATGCCGGGCTTCGGGTTGGCATGGATGTGCTTGAGCAGGGCCTGGGGCTTGTCCATGGTCCAGACGGGCTCCAGCTCCACGTCGATGCGCTGCATGGCCTGGGTGGTGCTCCAGCGATACAGCGGCAGCGCGTTGCCGACGGCCACGCGCTTGAACAGCTCGATCGCCCGCGGCTCCTCGTGGGTCTCGATCACGATGAGCGGGATGCGCGAGCGCATCAGGATCTGGATGTCGTTGGTTTCGAACATGCGACGGGTTTCATGACGCCCGGGATGGGCGCATCATAGCATGGCTCTATCGACACCCAGACCGACACACGATGACCTACCCCAGCACCCTCTGCCAGCCCGCGCTCGAGCACCTGTTCCGCCAGCACCCGCCGCATTCGCTGCTGGCCATCGGGGCAGACGCCGACGCGGCGTTCGCGCCCTGGCAGGCGGCGCACCCGCAGACCCCCTGCCGGCACATCGCCGACATCGCCCCCGACCAGGCCGACGGTCTGGAGCGGCACGACGTGGTGCTGGTCGCCAACTGCCTGGAACGGCTGGCGCGCCCGCAGGCCGAGCAGCTGGTGGCGCTGCTGCGCGATCGCGTGGCCGAGCGCCTGCTGATCCTGCTGCCCATCGGCGGGGACTGGCCCGGCCTGCGCTCGCACTGGACGCTCACCGACATGGTGGCGCTGGGCCTGCGCCGGCTCGCCTGCTTCGAACACGACGGACGGCCGCTGGAGCTCTACCGCTTCGACCTCTACGACTACAAGCTCACGCCGGACTGGCTGAACCCGCGTTTCTGGGCCAACCCGCAGATGTGGGACAAGGCGCGCTGGTAGACCGCTTGATGCCCCCGCCCGACTTGCCAATAATCAGCGCATGACTCTCGCCAGACGCCTCGCCGACCACGGCTTCCTGTCCAACGCCGACTACGACTATCCGGTGCGCTGCCTGCTCGGCGCGCCCGTGGAGCACCTGCGCTGTCTCAACGTGGAGGGCGAGACCGGCCGGCGCAAGACCGCCTTCGCCAATGCCCTGGCCCAGGCGCTGGACTACGCGCACGTGCTCTATCACGAGTTCGACGACCGCCCGGAGGCGCCCGAGCCGGTGCGCATCCCGCGCCCGCCCGAGGAAGAGGAGCACGTCGGCGAGGCGCCGGTGAACGAGCTCGACCGGGTGATGAGCGAGGCCTGCGCCCTGAGCGAGGGCGAGCGCAGCATCCTCATCCTCGATCAGCTGCAGCTCGCCCCGTTCAGGCAGCACCTGCGCCTCGCCGACTTCATCCGCAGCCTGCAGTGGTCCTATGGCGACATGACGCTCAAGGCCAACCCGCAGAACCTGCTGCTGTTCCTGATCTCGGAGGAACCGCTGTATCACTCGCTGCAGCAGATGAGCTTCAACATCTGGGTGGATTCGGGCACGGAGGGAACGGTGGAGATCACGCCGGCCGCACTCGGCCTGGCCGAGAACGCCCGCGAGATGCTCGAGGCGCTGAAAGCCATCTTCGCCGCGCTGGACGTGAACCCCACGCTCGCCGAGTACCGGCGCGTGGTGCACGACATCCACGTCAACATCCACGACCTCGAACACCTGCGCACCTCCATCTACGGCTGGGTGGAGGGCGTGAATCGCCAGCACCTAATGTCGCGCCAGATCGAGACCGTGCTGGAGCGGCAGATGCCGCCCATCAGCCGCTACCTGGGCATCGACCCCGGGGCCACCGACGGCATCATCGTGCGCGAGCTCGACGACCACGACAGCCCGACCTGAGCCCGGCAATAACCCCGCGCGGGGGCCTGAATCTGTACCCGTCCCCGCGCCCTGCGCTATCCTTCGCCCTCGCTCACACGACACAGCATCGCCACATGAATATCGACGACGTGAAGAAGATGATCGAGGACGGCCTGCCGGGCAGCACCACCGTGGAACTCAGCGGCGAGGGCTGCAACCTCAGCGCCACGGTCATCAGCGAGGCCTTCGAGGGGCTGTCCATGCTCAAGCAGCACCAGCTCGTCTACGGCATCGTCAACCCGCACATCGCCGACGGCAGCATCCACGCCCTCGCGCTGAAGACCTACACCCCGGCCCAGTGGGAGGCCCGGGGCGACGCCTGAGCCCACCGCCCCGGTCACCCGGCCGCCATGACCGTCCCGCGCAAGATCATCCACGTGGACATGGACTGCTTCTACGCGGCCATCGAGATGCGCGATGATCCCGGGCTGCGCGGCCGGGCCATCGCCGTGGGCGGGACCGCCGAGCGGCGCGGCGTGATCACCACCGCGAGCTACGAGGCGCGCGTCTTCGGCGTGCGCTCGGCCATGGCCACCGCCCACGCGCTCCGGCTATGCCCCGACCTCGTGCTGCTGCCCGTGCGCATGGAGGTCTACCGCGCCGAGTCGCGCCGCATCCGGGCCATCTTCGCCGAGTTCACCGACCGTATCGAACCCCTCTCCCTGGACGAGGCCTACCTCGACGTCACCGGCCTGCCCCACCACCGGGGCAGCGCCACGCGCATGGCCGAGGCCATCCGCCGGCGCATCCTCGAGGAGACCGGCCTCACCGCCTCGGCCGGCATCGCGCCGAACAAGTTCCTGGCCAAGGTGGCGAGCGACTGGAACAAGCCCGACGGCCAGTACGTGATCCGTCCGCAGGACGTCGTGGCCTTCATGCCCGCCCTGCCGGTGAAACGGATACCGGGCGTGGGCGCGGCCACGGCGCGCCGCCTCAGGGCCATGGGGGTGACCACCTGCGGCGAGCTGCAGCAGGTGCCGGTGGCGGAGATGCTGCGCCGTTTCGGCAGCTTCGGCCAGCGCCTGCACGAACTCGGCCACGGGATCGACGCGCGCCCCGTCGAGGCCAGGCGCGAGCGCAAGTCGGTGAGCGTGGAAGAGACCTTCGTCGAGGACCTGCCGGATGTCGCCGCCATCGAGGCCGAGCTGCAGCCCCTTTACCAGCAGCTCCTCGTCCGGCTGGAGCGCGCCCGCCAGCGCCAGGCCGCCCCCGTACAGACCCTGTTCGTGAAACTGAAGTTCGACGACTTCCGCAGCACCACCCTGCAGGCCGCGGGCACCCATCCCGACCCCGCCCGCTACCGCGAGATGCTCGCCGCCGCCTGGCGGCGCGGCGCCCGCCCGGTGCGCCTGGTGGGCCTCGGCCTGCGCTTCGCGCCGCCGACCGCGAGCGCGGCCGAACAGCTGGGGCTGGACTACGGGACATGACGCCGGACGCCCGCACCGTGCTGCTCGGCGGCATCCGCGCACCGCTGGCCAGCCTGCTGGAAACGGCGCTGGCCGAGGCCGGCCTGCAACCGGTCACGCTCCGCGCCGATCCGGGCAATGTCGCGGGCATCACCGATGAGCTGGCCGGCCTGGACACGGCACCCCACGCCTTCATCAACCACGCCGCCCTGCTCCTGGAGCTGCCCGGCCGGGGTTATGCCGCCTATCCCCCCCTGGCCTGCCATCGCGCCGTCATCGACCACCTGGCCCCCGGCAGCAGTCTCGTCCACCTCTTCGGCGACATGACGCCCGCCCCCGACCCGCGTGCCCTCACCCTGCCGCTGGTCAGGCGCCTGATGGCCGATCTCGATGAGCCCGCAGGGAACAGGGGGCTACGCATGAACGCCGTCAGCCTGCGCCACGTGCCCGGGGTGGATGACGCGGAACGTATGCGCATCCTGCAGGCACGTATCCGCACCATCGTGTGGCTCGCCGGACAGGCGGATGACAGGCCGGACAGGCAGGTCCTGCGCGGATACGCATCCGACGAACGGCCGGCCTGAACGGGGCATCCCTCCGGTCCAGCCGGAAGACGCCCCCTTGCCCCACCCCAGCCCGGGCAGTACTCTTCCCGCATGCGAAAAATGACCCTCATTGACCAGTTCCTCGCCGAGATCGACCAGTCGCTGCGCACCGTGCATGGCCGGCCGCCGGTGACCGAGCGGCCGAACCCGGCCGACGGCCTGCCGGAGAAGGCGGACATGACCGACGCCGAGCGCGAACTGGCCGGGCGGCTGATGCGCATCAACCATGCCGGCGAGGTCTCGGCCCAGGGGCTGTACCAAGGCCAGGCGCTGACCGCGAGACGCGAGGACATCCGCGGGCAGATGCAGCGTGCGGCGATGGAGGAGAACGATCACCTCGCCTGGACGGAGAAGCGCATCGGCGAGCTCGGCAGCCACCGGAGCCACCTCGGTCCGTTCTGGTACTGGGGCTCCTTCACCATCGGCGCCGTGGCCGGCGCCATCGGCGACAAGTGGAGCCTGGGCTTCGTCACCGAGACCGAGCATCAGGTGGTGCGCCACCTGGAGGAACACCTCGAAAGACTGCCGGCCGATGACCACAAGAGCCGCGCCATCCTGCAGCAGATGAAAGAGGACGAGGCGCACCATGCGACGGTGGCGCTGGAGGCGGGGGGCGCGAAACTGCCCCTGCCCGTGCGCCGGTTCCTGATGCCACTGATGTCGAAGGTGATGACGAAGACGTCCTACTGGCTGTAGCGCGCCTCATGCGCCACCACGAAAAAGCCCCGGCATGCCGGGGCTTTTTCGTGGGCGTCGAACCGGCCGGCTCAGACGCCGGTCATGTTCTGCCCGTAGAAGATCTCCTGCATCTCGCGACGCAACCGCTTCTCGATCTCGCGCAGTTCCTTCGCGCTGTAATCGCCGCGCCCCAGGCCGAAGAGATAGTTGTCGATGTCGAACTCCTTCAGGATCATCTTCGTGTGGAAGAGATATTCCTGGTAGACGTTAACGTCGATCATCTCGTAGCGGCGCTTGGTGTCGCGCGACAGGTAGTTCTGGATCGAGGTGATCTTGTGATCGATGAAGTGCTTCTTGCCACGGATGTCGCGGGTGAAGCCGCGCACGCGATAGTCCAGCGTGACGATATCCGAGTCGAAGCTGTGGATCAGGTAGTTGAGGGCGCGCAGCGGCGAAATGCGCCCGCAGGTGGACACGTCGATGTCCGCGCGGAAGGTGCTGATCCCGTTGTCCGGGTGGCTCTCCGGATAGGTGTGCACCGTGACGTGGCTCTTGTCCAGGTGCGCGACGACCGTGTCGGGCAGCGGGCCCGGGGCGGGCGTGTTGGTGAGGTGCTCGGCCGCCACCGGCTCCTCGGAGATGAGCATGGTCACGCTTGCGCCCTGCGGATCATAGTCCTGGCGCGAGATATCCAGGATGTTCGCGCCGATGATATCCACCACGTCCGTCAGGATCTGCGTCAGGCGCTCGGCGTTGTACACCTCGTCGATGTACTCGATGTACTCCTGCCGATGATGCTCGTCCTTCGCGTAGCAGATATCGTAGATGTTGAAGCTGAGGGTCTTGGTCAGGTTGTTGAACCCGTGCAGCTTCAGCTTCCTGTTCATGCGCTCGACCAACGAGGGTGTCCTCCGGTATATCGATCAACGGGCCTGGACAGGCCAGGCCTTCGGCAAAGAAAAAGGGGCGCCATTGTGCCACAGCACAGCCCCGATCACAGTGGTTTTTCGCCCCTTGCCCGGCTCAGGCGTCCCGGCAGGCCGCGGCGATAGGGGGATGATAGATCATCTGCACCACATTGCCCTCCGGATCCCGGCAGTAGAAGCTGCGGGCCCCGTCGCGATGGGTGCGCGGCGGCTTCTCCACCGGCACGTCGTGGGCGGTGAGGAAGGCGTACCAGGCGTCCACATCCGCCTCGGCGCGCAGGATGAAGCCGATGTGGTCCAGGCGCTGGCCATGGTCGAGGATCTCGCCGGCGGCCTTGTGCAGCGCGAGGTTGTCGCAACCCGAGCAGAGGTAGAGGTTGTCGGGATCGGGCCGCCATTCCACCTGCATGCCCAGCAGGTCCACGTAGAAGTGCTCGCAGGCAGACAGATCCCGGACGTTCAGGGCCACGTGGCGCATACCGCCGGTGGCGGGGGGACGATTCGACACGGCGTACCTCCGTCGGTTGTGGCGCGGGCCGGTCAGGCCCCGGCGCCGAAGATCATGTTGCGGGCCGACTGCCAGGCCTGCTCGCCGAACTGGCGGCGGATCACCAGCGGCAGGGCGATGGAACCGCTGGCCAGCAGCCGGTCATGGAAGCCCTTGAGGACGAAGTCGGGGGACAACCTTAACCGGTCGCGCACGGCGTTGACCAGCCCCCAGCCGGTGGCATAGCCCATGGGCACGGTGGGCGCCTGGCTGTACCAGGTGAGCTCGCCCATGGCCTGGAAGTAGCCAAATCCCAGGGTCTCGACCATGCGTTCGGCGGCCTCGTCCAGCGGCAGGCCCCGGGTATGCAGCTCCACGTCGATGAGGATGCGCAGGGCGCGCCACAGGCGGTCCTGCAGCAACACGAAGCGCGACTCGGGGCGGTCGAGGAAGCCCTGCTCGTGCATCAGCGACTCGCAGTACAGCGCCCAGCCCTCGTAGAGCGTGGCCGAGGGGTTGAGCAGCCGCGGCAGGCTGCGCGATGCGGGCCGCCGGTGGGCGGTGACGAACTGCAGGTGGTGTCCCGGCCAGGCCTCGTGCACCCCGGTATGGGCGATGCCCAGGGCATGATGCTCGCCCAGCCCGGCCTCGTCCGCCGGCGGGGTCACGTAGTAATAGCCTTCCTGCGCCGGGTCGTTGGCCGCCGGCTCCACATAGGCGGCAAAGGGGATCTGGTGGCGCAGGAAGGCGGGGGTCTCGACGACGTGCAGGGCCTGGGCCTGCGGCACCGTGACCAGGTCCCGCTCGGCGACGAAGGCATGCGCCCGCTCCATGGCCTCGCGATAGGCCGCCACCAGCCCCTCGGCGTGCGGATGCTCGGCCTGGAGGCGCGCCTGCAGCACGGCCGGGTCGTCCTGACCGCTGAGCTCACGGGTCACGTCGTGCAGGTTGCGGCGGGTGACGTCGAAGAGCTGCCGCCCGAAGGCGTGCAGGGCATCGGCATCCACGTCCAGGAAGTGACGCTGCGCCAGCAGCCGGTCGAAGTGGGTGCGCCCGCAGGCAAAGTCCCCCTCGCAGCGCGGGCCGAGATCGGTCTCCAGGAAATGGGCGAACTCGGTCAGCGCCCGCGCCGCCGGCTCGATGAGCCCATGCAGCCCCTCGCTCCCCAGCGCCTGCAGCACCCGCGGATGCCGCTCCAGGGAGCGGATGTAGTCGGCGCCGGCCCGCGCCGTCTGGTGGGCCGACTCGGCCCACAGCACCGGCACCAGCTCGGGCGTCTGCAGCAGGTGCACGCGGGCGCCGCGCAGATGGGCCGGGATCTGTTCCAGCCGTGCCCGCAGGGCGCCGGTGAAGTCCTTGACGGGCTTGAGAAACAGCTGGTGGATGGCGTCCACCGGCAGGAAGGCATTGGGATTGTGGTGCCGCCAGTCCGACTCGCGCAGCTCGCAGATCTCGAGATGGGCCGCCCCTTCCAGCACGTCGAGGTCGATACGCCGGTCCGGGCTCAGGTCGTCGACCGCGACGAGTTCCAGCTCGGCCAGCAGTTTCTCGTTGAGCGCGACCAGGGCGCCGATCTCGTCATCGTCGAAGGGACGCAGACGGTCGGCATAGCCGTTGATGCCGACATCCACCGCACGTTCGGGGTGATAGCGGAACCACGCCTCGTAATAGGCCACCAGCAGGGCATCGAAGGCGGCGTTGGCGCCCTTGCTCATGCGCACTCGCTCATGGCAGGCCTACTCGCAGGCCTCGCGGATCTCGAAGTCGTGGGTGATCTCGGCCGTCTTGCCCAGCATGATGGAGGCGGAGCAATACTTCTCGGCAGAGAGCTCGACGGCCCGCCGCACGTGCTTCTCGGAGAGGTCGCGCCCCACCACCACGAAATGGGCATGGATCCGGGTGAAGACCTTGGGTTCGGTCTCGGCGCGCTCGGCCTCCAGATGCACCTCGCAGTCGACGATCTCCTGGCGCGCCTTCTTCAGGATCATCACCACATCGAAGGAGGTGCAGCCACCCATGCCGAGCAGCAGCATTTCCATGGGGCGAATGCCCAGATTGCGCCCGCCAGCCTCGGGGGCGCCATCCATGACCACCGAATGGCCGCTGCCGGACTCGCCGACAAAACTCATGTAATCCAGCCACTTCACACGTGCTTTCATAATGCGTCACACTTCCCGAGATTGGCGTTCGACAAAAATGTCAGGCTTGGCATACACTTGAGTGCGGAACAGGAGACGCCTCGCCATGCGCATGGATCAACTGAGAATCAAGAAACCGCCGGCGAACCCGGCGCTGGAACGCTTCCTGGGGCATTGCCACCGGAAGCATTATCCTGCGCGCTCGATCATCATCCATGCCGGCGACAAGCCGGAGTCCCTGTACTATATCATCGAGGGTTCGGTCAGCGTAATGATCGAGGACGAGGACGATCACGAGATCGTGCTCGCCTATCTCAACCCCGGCGACTTCTTCGGCGAGATGGGTCTGTTCAGCGAGGAAGAGGAAGGCCGTGCCGCACTGGTGGTGGCGCGCCAGGAATGCACCATCGCCGAGATGACCTATACCGAGTTCCGCCGCGTGGCCCACGAGGACCCGGACATCCTCTTCGCCCTGGCCACGCAGATGGCCGCGCGCCTGCGCGAGACCAACCGCAAGGTGATGGACCTGGCCTATGTCGACGTCACCGGCCGTATCGCCCACACCCTGCTCAACCTCGCCAAGCAGCCGGATGCCATGACCCATCCGGACGGCATGCAGATCCGCATCACCCGCCAGGAACTGGCCAAGATGGTCGGCTGCTCCCGCGAGATGGCCGGGCGCGTGCTGAAGGAGCTGGAGGTCGAGGGCCTGCTGCACGCCCGCGGCAAGACCATCGTCCTCTACGGTACACGCTGACCCCTGCCGGGTAACCGGCGACAGTCCCGACTCCCCTTACCCCTCGTTCGTCCCGAACAGCTCGGCCAGCCGTGCGCCCGGATCGTCGGCGCGCATGAAGGCCTCCCCCACCAGGAAGGCATGCACGCCGTGCTCACGCATCAGGCGCACGTCCTCCGGTGTATGGATCCCGCTCTCGGTGACCACCAGGCGATCGTCCGGAATCCGGTCGAGCAGGCCGAGCGTGGTCTCCAGCGTGGTCTCGAAGGTACGCAGGCTGCGGTTGTTGATGCCGATGAGCCGCGCCTCGAGCCGCAGGGCCCGCGCGAGTTCGTCGGCGTCGTGCACCTCGACCAGCACGTTCATGCCGAGCTCGTGGGCGAGCGCCGTGAGCTCCGCCATGCGTGCATCGTCCAGGGCGGAGACGATGAGCAGGATGCAGTCGGCCCCCATCACCCGCGCCTCCCAGACCTGGTAGGGATCGAGCATGAAGTCCTTGCGCAGGACCGGCAGCGTGCAGGCCGCGCGCGCATCCTGCAGATAGGCCTCGCTGCCCTGGAAGAAGTCGTGATCGGTGAGTACCGAGAGGCAGGCGGCCCCGCCGGCCTCGTAGCTGCGTGCAATCGCCTCCGGGTCGAAGTCCGCACGGATGACCCCCTTGCTGGGGCTGGCCTTCTTCACCTCGGCGATCACCGCCGGCCGGCCGCGGGCGACGCGGGCCTCCAGGGCCGCGAGGAAGGGCCGCACCGCCGGCGCGGCATCCACCTGGTCCTGCAGTGCTGCCAGCGGGGTACGCGCCGTGCGCTCGGCGATCTCCTCGCGCTTGCGCTGGAGGATCTTCTGCAGGATGTCCGGCGTGTTCGTCATGCCGCCCCTACCCTGCCTGCGGCCCGAGGGCGTTGCTCAGGTCGATGAGCTGCTGGAACTTCTCCGCCGCCTCGCCCGAGGCGATCACCTGCTGCGCGCGCGCCACGCCGGCGGCGAGGTCGCCGACGACCCCGGCCGTGTAAATGGCGGCACCCGCATTGAGGGCGACGATGTCACGGGCCGGCCCCGGGGTGTTGTTGAGCACACTGCGCAGCATGGCGAGGCTCTCGCCGGCATCGCCCACCTTGATGGCGGCGAGGTCGGTGGTGGTGAGCCCGAAGTCCTCGGGCGAGATGACGTACTCGGTGATCTCGCCATGCCGCAGTTCGGCCACCTGGGTCGGCGTGCCGATGGAGATCTCGTCGAGGCCGTCGCGGGCATGCACGACCATGACGTGGCGGCTGCCCAGGCGCTTGAGGACCTCGGCCAGCGGCCGCAGCCACCCGTGGCTGAACACGCCGAGCACCTGGTTGGGTGCGCCGGCAGGGTTGGTCAGGGGACCCAGCACGTTGAAGATGGTGCGCACGCCCATCTCCCGGCGCGGGCCGACGGCGTACTTCATCGCCCCGTGGTGTCGCGGTGCGAACAGGAAGCCCACGCCGATCTCGTTCACGCAGCGCGCGACCTCCTCCGGCCCCAGGTCGAGGTTCACCCCGGCGGCCTCCAGCACGTCGGCGCTGCCGCACTTGCTGGAGACGGAACGGTTGCCGTGCTTGGCCACGCGCGCGCCGGCGGCGGCCGTGACGAAGGCGCTGGCGGTGGAGATGTTGAAGGTGCCGGAGGCGTCGCCGCCGGTACCGCAGGTGTCGACCAGGTGATCGGTGTTCACGCTCACGCGCGTGGAGAGTTCGCGCATCACGCCCGCGGCCGCGGCCACCTCGTCCACGGTCTCGCCCTTCATGCGCAGGCCGACGAGGAAGCCGCCGATCTGTGCCGGCGTGGCCTCGCCGGTCATGATCAGCTGCATCACCGCAGTCATCTGCTCGCTGCTGAGGTCGTGGCGTTCGGTGACGGCACGAATCGCTTCTTGCATGTTCATTGACTGGCTCCTCCTTCCGCCGGCATCTGCAGGAAGTTCTTCAGCAGGTCGTGGCCATGCTGCGTGAGTATGGATTCGGGGTGGAACTGCACGCCCTCGATGGCGTATTCCCTGTGGCGCACGCCCATGATCTCGTCGACGCCGCCATCGGCAGCCTGCGTCCATGCCGTGACCTCCAGGCAGTCCGGCAGGCTCTCCTTCTCGATCACCAGCGAGTGATAGCGGGTGGCCTCGAAGGGATTGGGCAGCCCGGCGAACACGCCGCTGTCCCTGTGATGGATCAGCGACGTCTTGCCATGCATGATCTCGCGCGCGTGCACCACCTTGCCGCCGAAGGCCTGACCGATGCTCTGGTGGCCGAGACACACGCCGAGGATCGGCAGCCGGCCGGCAAAGTGGCGGATCACGTCCAGCGACACGCCGGCCTCGTTCGGGGTGCAGGGCCCCGGCGAGATCATGATGCGCTCGGGCGCCATGGCCTCGATGTCATCGATGGTGATCTGGTCGTTGCGCTCCACGCGCACCTCGGCACCCAGTTCGCCCAGGTACTGCACGAGGTTGTAGGTGAAGGAATCGTAGTTGTCGATCATCAGGATCATTGCGAATCCTCCTCCTGCGCGCCGTCGAGGCCGGCCTCGGCCATGGTCACCGCGCGGAAGGTCGCGCGTCCCTTGTTCATGGTCTCCTTCCATTCGAGATCGGGCAGCGAGTCGTAGACGATGCCCGCCCCGGCCTGGATGTGCAGTGTCTCGTCCTTGATCACCGAGGTGCGGATGGCAATCGCCGTGTCCATGTTGCCGTTCCAGGAGAGATACCCCACCGCACCGGCATAGACACCGCGTTTCACCGGCTCGAGTTCGTCGATGATCTCCATGGCGCGGATCTTGGGCGCACCGCTCACGGTGCCGGCCGGGAAGGTCGCGCGCAGCACGTCCATGGCGCCCATGTCCGGCTTCAGCCTGCCGACCACGTTGGAGACGATATGCATGACGTGCGAATAGCGCTCGATCACCATCCTGTCCGTGACCTTGACCGAGCCGGTCTGGCTCACACGCCCGGCGTCGTTGCGTCCGAGATCGATGAGCATGAGGTGCTCGGCGAGCTCCTTGGGATCGGCCAGCAGCTCCGCCTCCAGCGCCTGGTCCTGCGCCTCGTCGCGCCCGCGCTTGCGGGTGCCGGCGATGGGCCGTACGGTGACCATGCCGTCCTCCAGACGCACCAGGATCTCCGGCGAGGAACCGACCACGTGGTGATCCTCGAGATCGAGGTAGAACATGTAGGGCGAGGGATTGAGGCTGCGCAGGGCACGGTACAGGTCCAGCGGCCGCGCCTTGAAGGGGATGGACAGGCGCTGCGACAGCACCACCTGCATGATGTCGCCCTCGACAATGTACTCGCGCGCCTTCTGCACCGCGGCCTTGAAGCCCTCCTCAGTGAAACCGGAGACGAAGTCGTCCTCGGTGACGTGGCGCGCGGCGGCCGCCGGCCGGTAAACCGGCGTGGCATCACGCAGCTGGTTTTCCAGCCGGTCGAGCCGGGCCACGGCATCGTCATACCCATCGGGCTGGGCATGCACCACGAGGTAGAGCTTGCCGCTGAGGTTGTCGAAGGCGACCACCTCCTCGGAGACCATCAGCAGGATGTCCGGGCTGCCGATGGGGTCGGGCTTGTCGACCTTCGCCAGCCGCGGCTCGATGTAGCGGATGGTGTCGTAGCCGAAATAGCCGACCAGGCCGCCGGTGAAACGCGGCAGGCCCTCCACCTCGGCCACGCGGTACTGCCGCTGGTAGGCCTCGATCCAGGCCAGCGGGTCCGCCACCTCCTGTTCTTCGATCAGGCGTCCCGCCTCTTCGACGGTGACGCGATGCCCCCGCACCTTGATGACGGTACGACACGGCAGGCCGATGAAGGAGTAACGCCCCCACTTCTCCCCGCCCTGCACGGACTCGAAGAGATAGGAGTACGGCGCGGCCGCCAGCTTCAGGTAGGTGCTCAGGGGGGTGTCGAGGTCGGCGAGCACCTCGCGCACGAGGGGTACGCGGTTATGGCCGTCGCCGATGAGCTTGTCGAATTGTTCGCGGTTCATGAACGGGGTTCCATTTCAAACAGTGGCGCAGGATGGGTTGTCGATGGTGCTACCGCCACCATCGCCAGCCACGCTGACCCACACTGTTGAACTGAACCTGTTGCATGCCCATCACGCTGCCTGTTCGAGTAACCCGCCGAGTTCCGCCATGGAATCGATCACGGCATCCGGATCGTAGTCGCGGATGTCCTCGCCGTGATTATAACCATAACTCATGCAGATGATCCGGAAGCCCGCCGCCCGCGCCGCCTTCACGTCGCTGATCGAGTCGCCGATCATGAGCGACTCGGCCGGCGTCACGCCGAGCTGTTCGGCGGCATGTAGCAGCGGCAGGGGATCGGGCTTCTTCTTCGGCAGGGTGTCGCCGCTGACCACGATCTCGAAATGGTCGCGGATACCGAGGTCCTGCAGCAGCGGCAGGGTGAACTGCTCCGCCTTGTTGGTGACGCAGCCAAGACGGTAGCCGGCCGACTTGAGATAGGCCAGGCCTTCCTCCACCCCCGGATACAGACGGCTGCGCTTGGAGGTGTTCTCGGCGTAGAGCGCAAGGAAGACCGGCATCGCACGGGCCTTGAGGGCCTCGTCCGGGTGGCCGTCGAGGTCGTTGGCGAGCGCGCGCTCGACCAGGCGCTCGACGCCGTTGCCCACCCAGTTGCGCACCGCCGCCTCGCCGCGGCGCGGCATGTCCAGGCGGGCCATCATCTCGTCCACGCAATAGGCAAGGTCCGGCACGCTGTCGACCAGCGTGCCGTCCACGTCGATGAGTACCATCTTGGGCTGTTTGAGCATGCGTTCCGCTTCCGGGCGATCAGGCCTTGGCGAGCTCGTCGCGCATCTGCTTGACGATGCTGTCGTACTTGTGGGGATCCGATTCGTTGCGCTTGCCGAAGATGCCGGAACCGGAGACGAAGGTATCCACGCCGGCCGCCGCGACTTCCGCGATGTTGTCGACCTTGATGCCGCCGTCGATCTCCAGGCGGCAGTCCAGCCCCTGTTCGTCGATCATGGCGCGCACCTTGCGGGCCTTGTCCAGCACGTAGGGGATGAAGGCCTGGCCGCCGAAACCCGGGTTGACCGACATCAGCAGCACCATGTCGCACATGGGCAGGGCGTACTCGAGCACGTCCAGCGGGGTGGCCGGGTTGAACACCAGGCCGGCCTTGCAGCCCTCGTTCTTGATCAGCTGCAGGGTGCGGTCGACGTGCTCGGAGGCCTCCGGATGGAAGGTGATGTAGGTGGCACCCGCCGCGGCGAAGTCCGGGATGATGCGATCCACCGGCTTGACCATCAGGTGCACGTCGATGGGCGCGGTCACGCCGTGCTTGCGCAGGGCGTCGCAGACCAGCGGGCCGATGGTCAGGTTGGGCACGTAGTGGTTGTCCATCACGTCGAAGTGGACGATATCGGCGCCGGACGCCAGCACGTTGTCGACTTCTTCGCCCAGCTTGGCGAAATCGGCGGAGAGGATGGACGGTGCGATCGCAAAATCGTTAGCCATGGCAAAGCCTCGTGGGGTCTTGAGGGTGAATTCGGGACAGCCGGCGGGAACCCCCTGAAAGGCCCGCACGCCGCCGTCCACCCATAAATTTTTGTGAACGGGCGACTTTACCCGATTGGGCGGGAATTTTCAGCCTTCCGCTGGCCGCGAGGCGCGACCGGCCGGGACGGGGGGCGAAGTTGTCGCCACCGGGGGCTTGGGTCAGAATGGGGCGGCCTTGCGACAGGACCAATAACACACCCAATCAAGGAGTCCGCATGAGTCTCGCCATCAGTCTGCACATCCTCGCCGCCATCGTCTGGGTCGGCGGCATGTTCTTCGCCTACATGGCCCAGCGTCCGGCCGCCGTCGAGGTTCTGGAACCGCCGCAGCGCCTCAAGCTCTGGGTCGCCACCTTCCGCCGCTTCTTCCCCTGGGTCTGGGCCGCGATCATCGCCCTGCTGGCCACCGGCTTCTGGATGCTGTTCGACCACTTCGGCGGCATGAAGGGCGCCCCGCTCTACGTGCACGCCATGCTCGGGCTCGGCATCCTCATGATGCTGATCTTCTTCCACGTCTTCTTCGCGCCCTACAACCGCCTCAAGCGCGCCGTGGCCGCCGAGGACTGGGCCGCCGGCGGCAAGGCCCTTTCGCAGATCCGCCTGCTGGTGGGCATCAACACGGCCATCGGCCTGCTCACCGCCGTGGTCGGCGCCGCCGGGCCGTATCTGGTGCCGTGAAGGAGTAAGGTGAGAGGGGTGAGGGGTTAGGTGGAAAATCCCTCA
>JAJLKJ010000057.1:0-25454 GCA_033839185.1 Gammaproteobacteria bacterium | reverse complement strand
ATCCCCGTGTCGGGGGTTCGATTCCCTCCCTGGCCACCATCTTCAAGTACAAAGGCCACGGTGCAAACCGTGGCCTTTGTCGTTTCTGCCCGGCCGAATCGAACCCCCGACGGCTTTTTTCGATGTGTCGGGGAGATTGTTCGGCGCCCATACGCTTATGTCCGGCGCCTCGCTCTGCGGGCTCGCTGACGCTCGTGATGGGCCGCCAAAGACGCGGCCCATTCCCTCCCTGGCCACCATCTTCCACGCAAAGGCCACGGTGCAAACCGTGGCCTTTGTCGTTTCTGCCCCGCCGAATCGACCCCTCGACGGCTTTCTTCGATGTGTCGGGGAGATTGCTCGGCGCCGATCTGACCAGCGCCTTGCCCGGCGGGCTCGCTGGCGCTCGTGACAGGCCGCGTACGACGCGACCCATTTCCTCCCTGGCCACCATCTTCAGTGCAAAGGCCACGCCCGTGAGATCCAAGTGGCTGCTGGTGCGGTTAAATTCAGGGAGTCCGCGTCGCTCAGCGGACGAGATATCAGGCCGGGAAATGGCGGTTTAACGCGGGAGTCATGGTTTTTTTGTAGGTTTTATCTTCGCTGAGTCAATGGGTTACGATGGTCCGATCCGGTATATCGTTGAAAAGCTTGTGGCTTCATTAGGAGCGCATAACAACTTGACCGGCGCAGAAGACGCGCCATCAAGTGAACTCAAACGTTAGGGCGAAATTTGTGGGAAAACGAGATTACATTAGCTTCTCCTCCGCCGCGAAATCGCGCTTTCGATGTCTGTCCAAAGAGCTTGGATATGAGCAGATCACAGGGACGTTATATGCAAAGGACTGTGGTGAGTGGTACGAGCTTATTGGGCTCCAGGCATCTAGCTATGGCAATCCCTTTTTCTATGTCAACTACGGCATTGGTATAGCTCAGTTATGGCCGAACGAGGAGCCAAAGCCGGTGAAAGAATTGGGCCTAATCATTGCCGACCGTCTTCGATATAACGAAAAAGGGGCATTTCCATCGGGCTCAAAGCAGGAAATCGAAGACAGTGCACAATCTGTCATCATTGAGTACCGAAAGCAGGCTTTGCCACGGCTGGAAAAGCTCTCTTCTTGGGGCGCAATTGCCCAAGCATATTTCGAAACGACGTCTCTCGACCACGCCAGGCTTGGGGTCCATTCTTACGAGTATGGGGAAGACGGCAGGGCGGCAGTTTACGGCCGCATGCTAATGAAAGCCGGCGATATAGATAATGCGTTATTGTGGTTTAGAGAAGCTGAGAGGATAAAGTCATTGCCTAAGTACCTAACGAGAGATGGACGAATCGTTCATGAAGAGGAGGCAAATTCGCGGCTTCGGGAGCCGAGTGATTCCGAGCTGGACTTTCTAAGTGAGCTTCGGAAGATGATTCGTGATTGCTCGAAAATGTCCTAACAAGGCCAAGCAGAAAATGACCCGATAACGCGGAGTCCTGTTGACAATGTCAGGAAAAAACCGCATCAGAGAGGAATTGTTTCGGGAAAAGGTGACGGATTTATTTTATCCGCACAGGCCCCGAAGACGGTTGATTTTGTTTAGTAGTGGTATCGGAGCTGGGCGATAAGCAAGGCGTCCTCCGTGACCTTGTAAACCATGCGGTGTTCTTCATTGATTCGACGGGACCAGTAAGTGGCGAGGCTGTGTTTGAGGGGTTCGGGCTTGCCTACACCTTCGAACGGTGTGCGCCTGGTTTCCTTGATCAGCTTGTTGATTCTGTTCAGGACCTTTTTATCGGCCTTCTGCCAATAGAGATAGTCTTCCCAGGCATTCTCGGAGAAGACGAGTTTCATTCAAGAAGTTCCTTTTCCTTGCCACCACCTTGTTCCAGTTCGGCGACCGACTCAAGCAGTCGGCGGGCATTCTTTGGCGCTCGCAGCAGGTATGCAGTCTCGTGCAGCGCCTCGTAGTCCTCGAGGGAGATCATGACCACAGATTGCGCCTTGCTCCGGGTGATGATCACAGGGGCATGGTCTTCACAGACCTGCTCCATCGTTTTGGCCAGATTGGTTCTGGCGGCAGTGTAGCTGATGGCATCCATATGGCCGCTCCTGTACAGGATGTTGTTCCTGTACAGGATAATGTACAAATCAGGTCCAGGCAATCGGTTTCATCGTGATCGATCTCCGCCGCCGCGTAGCGACAGGCCGGCGCATGCGCCGGGCATGTGAGCCCGCGAGAAGATATCGCGCTCTCTTATAAAGTCAGCTGCCTGGCCACCAACGACACCGGATGCAGTACCTCGATCTTCATGCCCTCGGCCTCGAGGCCGGCGCGCAGGTGCAGGGCGCAGCCGATGTTGCTGGTGACGAGGATGTCCGGCCTGAGGTTGCGCAGGTGGGCGAGCTTGTCTTCCCGTAGCTGGTCGGCCATGTCGGGCTGGGTGAGCATGTAGCTGCCGGCGGCGCCGCAGCAGCGGGCATTGTCGGGCAGGTCGAGCAGTTCGAGGCCCGGGATGTGTTCGAGCAGGCGGCGTGGCCAGGCGGCGGCCTTGAGGACGTGGGTGAGCGAGCAGGGGGCGTGGATGGCGACGCGGGCCTCGAGCGGGGCGAGATCGAGCTCCCGCCCGGCCAGCGCCTCGGCTACGAACCGGCTGACGTCGACGACCCGCGCGGCAAACGACGGGCCCCGGTCATCATCGCCGGCCCGGTCGTATTCGGCGAGCTGGGCGGTGCAGCCGCTCGCCGTGCCGATGATGGCCTCATAGCGGGCGTCGAAGGCGGCCAGGTTGCGCTGCATCAGGTCGTCGGCGCGGCTGCTGCGGCCGGCGTGCCGGTCGATGGCCCCGCAGCAGGCCTGGGCGGCCGGGATCTCGACCCGGTAGCCCAGGGCGGCGAGCACGCTGAGGGTGTCGGCCAGCGTGCGCCGGTCGAAGACCTCGCTGGCGCAGCCGGTGAACAGCGCCACCGTCGGCCCCTCGCCCTGTGGCTGCAGGTCGGCGGTTGCGATGCGCGGCAGCAGGGCCTCGGCCCTCGCCAGCCCGGTGGCCCGCAGCACGCCGCTGGCGCGGGCCAGCCGCCGCAGGCCGCTGGCCTGGTAAAACCGCAAGGCCTTTGTGGTCACGCGCCGCAGACGGCGTGAATCGATAAACTCCTGCCCGAGTCTTGCCCCCGCCCCTGCCGGCCGGGCGTCGCTCAGTTCCTCGCGTACCGCATCGATCAGCTCGCCGTAGGGCACGCCCGAGGGACAGACCGACTCGCAGGCGCGGCAGGCCAGGCAGCCGTCCAGGTGGGCGAGCAGGTGCTCGTCCACAGCGAGGCGGCCGCTGTTCAGGCCCTGCATCAGGGCGATGCGCCCACGCGGGGAATCGGCCTCGTTGCGCGTCTTGCCGTAGGTGGGGCAGTGCGGCAGGCACATGCCGCACATCACGCAGCGGTCGGTGGCGGCCAGTTTCGGGTTGGGCGGCGGCATGCGGGCGAGTTTGTTAGGATTCGGTTTCCAGACGTTACGGGAGGAATGAATGCTTCGTCAGACGATCTATGTTAGCAGTCTCTGCCTGTGGGCCGTGAGCGCCATGGCCCAGGACGCCGGCGGCCCCGCCGACGCCTGGAGCGGTTCGGCCGAGCTGGGTGCCACCTCCACCAGCGGCAACACGGATACCCGTAACGTGAACGCCAAGGCGGAGGTGCTCTACGAACTGGATCGCTGGCGCCACAACCTGCGTGGCGAGGCCCTGTTCGCCTCCGACTCCGGCGAGGACACGGCCGAGCGCTACGTGGCCGCCTACCAGGCGGATGCCAAACTGAGCCCGCGCAGTTACCTCTACGGTACGGTGCGCGGCGAGGTGGACAAGTTCAGCGGCTATGATTACCGTCTCTCCGAGGCGCTGGGTTACGGCTACCGCGTCTGGGAGGCCGGCGACCTGGGCCACCTGGACCTGGAAGGCGGCCCCGGTGCGCGCCAGAGCAAGCCCGAGGACGGGGCGCGCGAGGAGGAGGCCATCCTGCGCCTGGCGGCGAAGTACCGCCACAGCTGGACGGCGACCACCCGCTTCAGCCAGGACTTCCTGGTGGAATCGGGTGAAGACAACACCTATGCCGAGTCGGTGACCGGCCTCAAGGTGCGCATCAACAGCGCCCTGGCCATGAAGCTCAGTTTTACCGCCAAGCGCAACAGCGAGGTGCCGGCCGGCACGAAGAAGACCGACACCCTCAGCGCCGTGAATCTCGTCTACGATTTCTGAACCGGGCCCGCCGGCCCCCGTGAGCCGCCATCCATGAGCTATTACAAGCACCACGTGTTCTTCTGCACCAACCAGCGTGCCCCGGGCCGCCAGGCCTGCGAGAACTGCGGCGCGAGCAAGCAGCGCGCCTACGCCAAGCAGCGGATCAAGGAACTCGGGCTCAGCGGGCAGGGGGGCATACGCATCAACACGGCCGGTTGCCTGGACCGCTGCAGCGAGGGCCCGGTGATCGTCGTCTACCCGGACGAGATCTGGTACACCTACGTGGACCAGGAAGACATCGACGAGATCATCCAGGAACACCTCATCAACGGCCGCCCGGTTGAACGCCTCAAGATCTGATCCACCCGATCTGACGACCCCCGCCGCCGCCCGCACCCGGGACCCCGGGCACGGGCGGCTGTCCGTCTGCCCCATACATGACAAAAAAATGAACACAGGGGTTGACATCACGATTTGGTATATTAGAAAATACTCACATACTGATTCACCGGCCCCGCCGGTATCAGTGGACTCCTCCATCCTCCTTTGGTGGTATTTAGCGCGGCCCTCCCCTCTTTGCCGCGCTTTTTTTTGCCTGCAATTCAGGGGTTGGCCCCCGGGCGGGAGTCCCGCGAGCCGGGGCGGGCGGTATTTCCGTGCCGTCGGCACTTGTCACCCCCGTCTCAATCAAGTACTATCTCGCGCCTTTCCTTGGATAGAACGTACCTGTTTGGAGCGTTTGGATGAAAACTGTAAGCGCCAAGCCGGCTGAAGTCCGTCGCGACTGGTTTGTGGTTGACGCCACGGGCAAGACCCTGGGTCGCCTGGCGACCGAAATCGCCCACCGTCTGCGCGGCAAGCACAAGCCGATTTACACGCCGCACGTCGATACCGGCGACTACATCGTGGTGGTGAACGCCTCCAAGGTACGCGTGACCGGCAACAAGATGCAGGACAAGGTGTACTATCACCATACCGGTTACATCGGTAACATGAAGTCCATCAACCTGCAGGACATGCTGGACAAGGCCCCCGAGCGCGCCATCGAGATCGCGGTGAAGGGCATGCTGCCCAAGAACCCGCTGGGCCGCGCCATGTTCAAGAAGCTCAAGGTCTATGCCGGCCCCGAGCACAACCATCAGGCCCAGCAGCCCCAGGCGCTGGAACTCTGATCCGTCATCTGAAGAGCACTGACAATGGCAGCAACTGAACAGTATTACGGTACCGGTCGTCGCAAGAGCTCGGCCGCGCGCGTCTTCCTGCGTCCCGGCAAGGGCCAGATCATGGTCAACCGCCGCCCGCTGGACGAATTCTTCGGTCGCGAGACCTCCCGCATGGTCGTGCGCCAGCCGCTCGAGGCCGCCGAGATGACCGAGAAGTTCGACATCCACGTCACCGTGGAAGGCGGCGGCGCCTCCGGTCAGGCTGGTGCCATCCGCCTGGGCATCGCCCGCGCGCTGGTCAACTACGACGAAGCCATGCGCAGCGAGATGCGCAAGCACGGCTACCTGACCCGCGACGCCCGCGAAGTCGAGCGCAAGAAGGTCGGCCTGCGCAAGGCCCGCCGCGCCACCCAGTTCTCCAAGCGCTAATCGCCTCTGGACTCCCCCGAGCCGGCCGTCCGCGGGCCGGCCCGGGTGCGAGCGAACTGTCAGGTGTTGTCGCAAAGCACGAGACGCCTTAAGCTTCAACGCTCATTGGGGAATCGTCTAACGGCAGGACAGCGGACTCTGACTCCGTCAATCTAGGTTCGAATCCTAGTTCCCCAGCCAATACAAAACCCCGCTGTTTTTCAGCGGGGTTTTTTATTGGCTCAGGATCGAGGGCTGAGAACCTAGCCGGTCCGCCGGGAGCGGACTGGCGCGAGCGAAGCGAGTCCGCAGGATCGGGCACAGGACGTACCCGGCAATCCTAGTTCCCCAGCCACCATGAAAAAGGCCCGCCCTGTGCGGGCCTTTTTCATGGTGGTGTGAGGCGGTCATTCAAGGCGCCACAGAGAGCACAGAGGTCACAGAGCAGGCCCGCTGCCTCGTAGGAGCGCTGCAAGGCGCGATCAAGCCCAGGCGGTATCGCCCAGACTTGGCCATCGCGGTGCCTCGCGGGCGTCGTGTCCCTCGGCGATAACGGCCCTGCGTGATGGCGTCCATCGGCCAGAGGGCTGGCCTCCTACGGGGGCGGGGAGAGGACGGCGTTTGACGGAGGCTTTGCTGGTAGGATGGTGTGGACCAACAAACCAGCGGGGAGTCCCATGCCGATTCATGTGAGGCCGGCGAGCGGGGAGGATCTGCAAGCCATCAACGCCGTGATCGAGGCGGCGGTGATGGGCTGGGACCTGCCCGAGCGGGTCAAGCGCCTGTCATTGCCATCCTATCGTTACGACAGCGTCGACCTGGCGCATCTCGCGGCCGCGGTGGCGGAGGCGGAAGGGCGCGTGGTCGGCGTGGCGACCTGGGAGCCGGCCGATCCCCGCGATGTGCCGGCAGGGCGGGCGGCACTGCTGCTGCATGGCCTGTATGTCGACCCGGCCTGGCAGCGCCAGGGGATCGGCCGGCAGCTGCTCGCGGCCGTGCGGGAGGCCGCGGCGCGAGACGGGCAGGCCGGGGTGCTGGTCAAGGCCCAGGCCGATGCGCGGGGGTTCTTCGAGGGCAATGCGTTCGTCGCGCTGGATCCGGAGGACCCGGATCGACACTATGCCCACCGGTACTGGCTCGAGCCGGGCTGAAGCCCCGGCCGTGCCGCCCTGTCAGGCGGCGCTTCCCAGCCAGAAGCTCACGTTCTTCTCCAGGAATTCGTCCCAGGACATGTAGTGTGAGCCGTCGCAGGAAAAGGTCAGGCTGATCATGCCGTTGAAGATGTTGATGGAGGCCGAGCGCAGGTAGACGGTCTCGTCGGCGAAGCGCAGCTTGCCCATCTCGGTCAGGATCCCGCCGATGACGTCGTGCGGGATCAGGGCCTCGGGCGAATAGTCGCGTCGCGGGTAGGCCAGGCATACGTCCGGGTCGCTCAGGGCGTCGTGCTGCAGCAGGCGGTAGCGGTAGGGGTCGTCGAGGGTCCACACGGTGGCGCGGCTGCTGGAGAAGTGCAGCACGCACTGGAACACGCCGCGCTCGGCGATGAGTTCCTCCAGGATGGACATGGCCTGATCGATGTTCTGGTCCATCAGGCTCTCGACGCGGGTCTGCTGGAACAGGGTGCCGCGGATGGCCGCGTCCCCCTTGATCTGCCGCCACTGGGTCGGCTCGTCGTAGAGCTCGGCCGTGACCGGCAGGTTGCGCAGGTCGAAGTCGGCGCCGATGAAGCCCACCACCTCGTCGCCCCTGTGCACCAGCTGCAGGGCCGTGAGCGAGGGGCGGCGTCCCAGCAGGCTGATGTAGGCATCGGACAGCAGGAAGCCGGTGGCCGGCACGACCTCCTTCATGTACGGGCGCTGCGAGCGGTCGCGGCCGTAGTGTTCGGGCAACAGGCCGGAGCGGGAGACGTTGTCGGTGATCTGCACGCCGTTGGTGTTCAGCGCGTAGAGGAAGGTGCAGTAGGGGACGTTCTCCAGGCTCTCGCTCAGCACGCCGTCCAGCGCCTCGCGATGCCCCCAGATCGGGGCGCAGCTGGCGGCGATGCGCGCCAGGGGTTCGGCCAGCATGCCCTCCAGCGACTGGCGCTGCCTCTGAATGCTTTCTTTGAGTGATTCCATGCCGGTGTCTTTTGTTCGTATGGTTTTTACGGGCGCGCATCCGGCGCGCCGGTGTGTGTCAGGGGGAAATATACCGGGCATGGGCCGCGCTGGCGAGGTCGGGGGTCACACCCTGACCGGGATCGGGCGGTGGCGGTGGATGGATGGCGGGGCGCCGCCCCGCCATCGTGGCTGGAGCGCCTAGTCGTGGACGATGATGCGGTGCCTGTCCGCGTCCACGTCGATGGTCATGTGGAACCGGTTGATCTCGGCGGCGATTTCCTTCAGGCGCGGTGCCTGGTTGCGGTCGGCGAGGGTGTTGAGGCCGGCCTCGACGTCGCAGCTGACGAGCACGCCGTCGTCGGTGATCTCGCGGCAGTGCAGGGCCTGGCCGTCCAGGTGCAGGTCCATGTCGTCCGGCATGTCGAGGATGAAGGGTTCCAGGCGCTGGATCTGGAGCCTGGCTCTGGCCACGGCATGGCCGTCGTTCCAGGCCAGGTGGGGCATGTTGCTGTAGCCTCTCATGGTGAACCTCCTTGGTCTGCCGTTAGAGGTAACAGGGAGTCTAGAAGTGGCTCGCCCGTCCGTCCAGCCGGGGCGCAGGCATAAAAAACCCCGCCACTGGGACGGGGTTCTGAAGACCTGGCGGTCGCTGCCTAGCCGCGAACGACGTTGGCGGCCTGCGGGCCCTTCGGACCCTGCTGGATATCGAAGGTCACCTTTTCGCCTTCGGCCAGGGTCTTGAAGCCCGAGCCCTGAATCGCGGAGAAGTGGACGAACACGTCGTCGCCACCGGCGTCCTGCGAGATAAAGCCAAAGCCCTTGGATTCGTTAAACCACTTCACGGTACCTGTCGCCATGATGTTCACCTTCTAGAACTACTTAACAATTGCATAAAAACGGGTGTTGCGTGCAGATCATGATGGGTCGTTCGGGAGGTAAACCTGGCGGGACACTACCTAAACTGCCTGAACCACAAGCTGCAGCAAAATCACTCTACAACAACCCTTGACGGAAAACTACTGCAAAATGCGGCCCTGCCCGGGAGACAAAAAACCCGATAGTTGTAGGGAACCAGGGCCGTTCGTGTTACTCTAAGCCTTCATGTTTGTCGCGGCGTCATTCACGAGGCCGCAAAGTACCCCCGAGACGCAACACTGTGTGGCTGGTACGGCAAACCGGCCGCGGCGCGTCTGTATCCCTCATCGGGTTTTCGCTTCGCACTTCATCGCATCGGACCGCCGGCATACCGGCACGGGTCCATCCAGAGGTATATCCACAATATGTCATTTTCCGATCTTGGCCTGTCGGCCGAGCTGCTGCGTGCTGTTTCCGATCAGGGTTACGACACGCCGACCCCCATCCAGGCCAAGGCCATCCCGATCATCATCGCCGGCCACGACGTCATGGCCAGTGCCCAGACCGGCACCGGTAAGACGGCGGCCTTCACCCTGCCCCTGCTGCAGCGCCTCGGCGCGGCCAATAACGGCGGCAAGCGCCGCGTGCGCATGCTGGTGCTGGCCCCGACCCGCGAGCTGGCCGACCAGGTCGCCGAGAGCGTGCGCACCTACGGCCGGCATCAGCAGCTGCGCACGGCCGTGATCTACGGCGGCGTGAACATCCGTCCCCAGATCAATGCCCTGCAGGCCGGCGTCGACATCGTCGTCGCCACCCCCGGTCGCCTGATCGATCACCTGGACCGTCGCACGGTGGATCTGTCCGCCGTCGAGACCGTGGTGCTCGACGAGGCCGACCGCATGCTCGACATGGGCTTCATCAAGCCCATGGAGCGCATCCTCGGCCAGGTGCCGAAGACCCGCCAGACCCTGCTGTTTTCCGCCACCTTCTCCGACGGCATCCGCAAGCTGGCCCAGCGCTTCCTGCGTTCGCCCGAGGTGATCGAGGTGGCGCGCAACAACTCGGCCGCCGAGTCCGTGGCGCAGGAGGCCCACTGGGTCGATCGCGGTCGCAAGCGCGAGCTGCTGAGCCATCTCATCGGTGCCAACAACTGGCGTCAGGTGCTGGTGTTCACCCGTACCAAACGCGGCGCCGACCGCCTGGCCCTGCAGCTCTCGCAGGACGGCATCGACGCCATGGCCATCCACGGCGATAAGAGCCAGGGCCAGCGCACCCGTGCCCTGGCCGCCTTCAAGCGTCAGCGCGTGCGTGCCCTGGTGGCCACCGACGTGGCGGCCCGCGGCATCGACATCGACCGCCTGCCGCATGTGGTGAACTACGAGCTGCCGGACAACGCCGAGGACTACGTGCACCGCATCGGCCGCACCGGTCGCGGCGGGCAGCGCGGCTGCGCCGTGTCGCTGGTCGCCGGTGACGAGCGTGGCCAGTTCACCGCCATCCAGAAGCTGGTGAAGGGCAACCTCCAGGCCACGGTGGTGCCGGGCTTCGAGCCGACGCCGGGCAGCGACCGTGCGCCGCGCCCCGAGGCGCGCCGCGGCAAGCCGCGCCCGTCCGCCCCGCGCGCGCCGCGCAAGGGCTTCGCGCCGAAGGGCGCGCCCCGCAACGGTGGCCAGAAACCGGGCCGACGCGCCTCCCGCAAATCCGTCTAGGAGACAAGCATGCTAACGATGTACGTGGGCAACCTGCCCCCTGATACCCGGGAAAACGATGTGGAGACCCTGTTCTCGCAGTATGGCAAGGTGCGCGGGGTGAAGATGTCTCGCGACGTCTTCTCCGGCAAGTGCCGGGGCTTCGCCTTCGTCGACATGGAGGGGCACGAGGCCCGCGCCGCGATCGCCGGCCTGGACGGCAGCGAATTCAACGGCCGCCCCCTGCGCGTGAACCAGGAGCGCGCCAAGGACAGCAAGGGCCGCGGGCGCCGCCGCTAGATCCACACGCTGGCGATGATCCCGGGCCGGGGCGCGATATACACTATCGCCCCCGGCCTTTTTACTGGCATGACCTTTTCCGCACAGAGCTACCCTGACGAACCCTTATGGCCCTACTGACCTTCCGCGATGTCGTCGTCACCTACGGCAACCCGCCGTTGCTGGACCACGTGAGCTTCCAGATCGAGCGGGGCGAACGCCTCTGCCTGGTCGGGCGCAACGGCGCCGGCAAGTCCACCCTGCTGCGCCTGGTATCCGGCGAGATCGCGCCCGACGACGGCCAGATCACCCGCAACCAGGGCCTGCGCATCGCGCGGCTGGAGCAGGAGGTGCCGCGCGACGCCACCGGCAGCGTGTTCGACGTGGTGGCCAGCGGCCTGGGCGAGGCCGGCGAGCTGCTGCGCCGCTACCACGCCATCGCCCATGCCATCGCCGAGGACCCGAGCGAGGCGCGCATGGCCGAACTCGAACGCTGCCAGCACGCGCTCGAGGCAGTGGATGGCTGGGACATGAACCAGCGGGTGGACGCCACCCTCTCACGCCTGCAGCTCGACCCGGAGGTGGCCATGTCCAGCCTTTCCGGCGGCCTCAAGCGCCGCGTGCTGCTGGCCCGCGCCCTGGTGGGCGACCCCGACCTACTGCTGCTCGACGAGCCCACCAACCACCTCGACATCGAGGCCATCACCTGGCTGGAGGAGTTCCTGCTCGACTGGAACGGCGCGCTGCTGTTCATCACCCATGACCGCGCCTTTCTGCAGCGCCTGGCCACCCGCATCATCGAGCTGGATCGCGGCAAGCTCACCGACTGGCCCGGCGACTACGACACCTACCTGCGGCGCAAGCAGGAGGTGCTGGACGCCGAGGAGCGGCAGAACGCCCTGTTCGACAAGAAGCTGGCGCAGGAAGAGGCCTGGATCCGCCAGGGGATCAAGGCGCGGCGCACGCGCAACGAGGGCCGGGTACGGGCGCTCAAGGCCATGCGCGAGGAGCGCCGCGAGCGACGCGGCCAGGTCGGCAAGGCCCGCATGCAGATCCAGGAGGCCGAGCGTTCCGGCAAGATCGTGGTCGAGGCCGAGGGCGTGTGTTTCGAGTACGGCGGGCAGCCGGTGATCCGCGACCTGACGACCACCATCATGCGCGGCGACAAGGTGGGCATCATCGGTCCCAACGGCGCCGGCAAGACCACGCTGCTGCGCCTGCTGCTGGGCGATATCGAGCCGCAGGCCGGCCGCATCAAGCGCGGTGCGAACCTGGAGATCGCCTATTTCGACCAGTACCGCGCGATCCTGGACGAGGAAAAGACCGTGCAGGAGAACGTGGGCGAGGGGCGCGACATGCTCACCATCAACGGCCAGCCGCGCCATGTGCTGAGTTATCTCCAGGATTTCCTGTTCACTCCGCAGCGTGCCCGCCAGCCGGTGCGGGCCCTGTCGGGCGGCGAGCGCAACCGCCTGCTGCTGGCGCGCCTGTTCACCCGGCCCTCGAACGTGCTGGTGCTCGACGAGCCCACCAACGACCTCGACGCCGACACCCTCGACCTGCTCGAGGAGCTGCTGATGGATTACGCGGGCACGGTGCTGCTGGTGAGCCACGACCGCGCCTTCCTCGATCACGTGGTCACCAGCACCCTGGTGTTCGAGGGCGACGGAGTGGTCAATGAATACGTGGGCGGTTACGAGGACTGGCTGCGCCAGCGGCGGGCCCCCGTGGACACACCGGCGCCGGCCAGGCGGGCCGCCGCCCCGGCCGCGGAACGCGAAAGACCGGCCCCGGCAAAGGCCGCCAGGCTCTCCTACAAGGACCAGCGCGAACTCGATCAGCTTCCCGCGCGCATCGAGGCCCTGGAGGCCGAGCAGGCCGGCCTGCACGAGGCCATGGCCGACCCGGGCTTCTACCAGCAGGGGGCGGAGGCGATGGCCGATACCCAGGCGCGGCTTGCCAGCGTCGAGACGGAACTCGCGGCCGCCTATGCCCGCTGGGAGGCGCTGGAGGCCCTGCGTGCGGGCTGATCTTCAGACCACCACGCGCCGGCCCCGGTAGATTACCTCCCGACGCGGTTCCCCGGCCGGCCCGGCATCGTTCGAGGCCGGCGGGGGCTGCTGTTCTCCCTGCGCCTGGCCGCGGTAGACCCGTCCTGGATTCGCGCCGACGAAGCGCTCGTGCAGGGGGCTGCGAAACTGCGGCTGCAGCCGCTCCCGGCAGCCGGGTCCGCTGACCTCGTAGTGCAGGGCCGTGAGGTGGTCGCAGAGGGCGTAGGCCAGCTGCTCGGCCTTCCGGTCCCGTGCCTCGCGGGCGGCATCGAAGAGGTTTTCCATCACGTGGGGGTCCTCGAGATCGATATCCACGCCGTGGTCGTCCAGCAGCACGCGGCGCAGCTGGATGATGATGCGCATGGTCTCGGCGTCGAGCGGGTGTTCGAATGGCATGTCCGCAGGCGTCCTTTTCCGGTGTCGATGGAAGCGTTCCAGCAGGTTCTGTGCCAGTGCGTTGATGACCGCTGCAAAGGCAGGTAGACGCAGTATGCATGCGCCGGAATGGCGCGGATGGCATATGAGCCGTGCCATGGCGGTGCATCACCGCCGGTGGCCTTGGTCCATGACGCGAACCCGGTCGCGGTTTCGCACATTCCCGTGGTTTCGTGCTTACACCTGACATGCCGGTTGGTGTATCTTGCGCCTGCCTTGGGTATCCGCCTGGGATCCCGGCCAGCAGGACATCACCCCGTCAATATGGAGTTTGACCCATGAAAAAATCCCTTCTCGTCAGTGTTATTGCCAGCCTGATCCTGGTCGTTTCCGCTTCGCTGGTTGTCGCCGCCCAGGGCGCCGACGTGCCGAAGAAGAAGCAGACGACCCTTGGTCTGTATATGAGCGCCAAGGAGGCCTACGACCACATGCAGGCCCAGGGTGACAAGGCGCTGTTCCTGGACGTGCGCTCGCACGCGGAAGTGAACTTCCTCGGCATGCCCACCGTGGCCGATGCGAACATCCCCTACATGCAGCTCAGCGAGTGGAATGCCTTCGACGACAAGAAGCAGAGCTACGTGATGGACGTGAACAGTGAGTTCGCCACGCAGGTCGAGCGTCGCCTGCAGGCCAAGGGCCTGGGCAAGGATGACACGATCATCGTGCTGTGCCGTTCCGGCAGCCGTTCCGCCAAGGCGGCCGACCTGCTGGCAAAACTGGGTTATACCCGCGTCTACAGCGTGCTCGAGGGTTACGAGGGCGACAAGGCCAAGGAAGGTCCGCATGCCGGTCAGCGCGTGGTCAACGGCTGGCGCAACCAGGGTCTGCCGTGGACCTACAAGCTCGAGCGCAACAAGATGACGCAGATCGCGTCCAACTGAGTACTTCCCTGTTCCTGCTGGAAAGGCCGCCTTCATGGCGGCCTTTTTTTTATGTGCTCAGAGCACCGGGGAGAAGAGCCGGGCCACGCGGCAGGCGATGCGGGCCGGCAGGCGGCGGGCGTTGATCATCTCGGGGGTCAGCGGCGTGCTGGCGGCAAAGTCCCGTTCGAGCATGGCCTCGACCTCGGCGGCAAACCGCGGGCAGGCGCTGATCACGGTGACCTCGAAATTGAGGCGCAGGGAGCGGTTGTCGAGATTCACCGTGCCGACGGCCGCGATCTCGTCGTCGATGAGCACGACCTTCTGGTGCAGGAACCCCCGGGTATGGCGGTGGATGCGGATGCCGGCGGGCACGGCATCTGCGTAATAGGCCTGGGCCGCCAGGTGTACCAGGCGGTGATCCGGTCTCTGTGGCACCAGCAGGCGCACATCCACGCCGCGCAGCACGGCCAGGCGCAGGGCATTCATCACGGAGGAATCCGGCACGAAATAGGGGCTGACGATCCACAGCCGCCGCCGGGCCATGCCGATGAGCTGGGTGAAGAGCAGCGAACCGGTCTCCTGCTCGTCGGCCGGTCCGGTGGGGGCGATGAGTACCGGCTGGTCGTGGTCCACCGCGGCATCGGCCTGCCAGGCCAGTGTCGGCACCCTGCCTGTCACCCAGTGCCAGTCCTCGATGAAGGTCAGCTGCGCCGCCAGTACCGCCGGGCCCTCGAGGGAGACGTGGGTGTCGCGCCAGGGCGACAGCGCCGGGTCCAGGCCGAGGTATTCGTCGCCCACGTTGTGCCCGCCGATGAAGGCCAGGTGGCCGTCGATCACCAGCACCTTGCGATGGTTGCGGAAGTTGATCTGATAACGGCTGCGGCGGTCGCTGCCGGCATTGAAGGCCTCCATTTCGACACCGCATTCGCGCAGCGAGTCCACATAGGCCTGCGGCAGCTCGCGGCTGCCGATGGCGTCGTAGAGAAAATACACGCGCACGCCGCGGGCGGCACAGGCCGCGAGCCCCTCGTGCAGGCGGCGGCCGAGGCCGTCGTCGCGCACGATGAAAAACTGCACCAGCACGTAGTCGCGCGCCGTCTCGAGCGCGGCGAAGATGGCATCGAAGGTGGCCTGGCCGTTGATCAGCAGCGCCAGCCGGTTGCCGCGGGCGAAAGGGATGCGGGCCAGGCGTTCCAGGGCATGAAAGGCCGTGCCCGGCGCGCCGAGTGCGGCGCGGTACTGCGGCGGGAAGTCCCGCGCGAGGTTCTGCGCGATGTGGTGAATGCGCAGGTCGCCGGCCCGGCGTGCCAGCACATAGCCCTGGAAGCGGTTGCGACCGAAGAGGTAGTAGAGGGGCAGGGAGAGCAGGGGGAAGCTCACCAGGGCTACCGACCAGGCGATGGCCCCCTGGGAGGTGCGCACCGTCATGATGGCGCGCAGCGCGGTGACGATGGCGACCGCCTCGATCAGCGCGAATGCCAGGGGCGCGAGCAGGCCCCAGTTCCAGTCTCCACTCATCCCTGCTCCTCAGGCGTGCGACGGGCAATGGCGGCCAGTGTATCAACGCCCCGCCCGGCGTGCTTGTCCGTCCGTCGCGGACCTGTTTATACTCACACAAAAAATAAGGTTAAACGAGCGGCGCATGGCCGCCCACAGGGGCATCTCGCGTGCCCGCCTGTGTCTGCTCACAAAACCACTGAGAGGGGGAAGCATGACCTTCATGCCCTGGACGGACGAGCTGCGTATCGGTATCGACCTGATCGATGAACAGCACCGCTGGCTGGTCGACAGCACCAATGCCCTGCACGACGAGATCTCGAAGCCCGCGCCCAGCCGCGAGGCCATCGGCGAGATCCTGTTCGGCCTGGTCGACTACACCATGAATCACTTCATCGTCGAGGAAGAGCTGTTCCAGCGTCACGGCTACGAGGCGGAGGCCGCGCACAAGGCAGAACACAACCAGTTCACGGCCAGTGTCACGAACCTGCTGGACCGCCACGAGGCGGGCGAGCAGGTGGACGAGGAGGCGCTCGGTCTGCTCAAGGACTGGCTCACCCACCACATCCTCAAGGTGGACAAGGCCTATGTGCCCTGGATGAAGGCCCAGGGCATCCGTTAGCTCAGAGCGGGGGTGTCTGGGGGAGCGGACGCACCCGGAACCAGCCGGCGATGCTCAGGCGGCTGCGCCGCGTGACGGCGACCTCGTGCGGGATGCGTTCGCTCAGGAAGGTGACCAGCGTGCCCCCCTCGGGACGGATGGACTCGAAGACCCGGTCGCCGTCATAGAGGTTGAGCTCGCCGCCGTCCCAGGGACGCCAGCGGGCGTTGAGATAGGCGACGATGGTGACGCGGCGCAGATTGCTGTTGTTGAAGCTGTCGAGGTGACGCTCGTAGTGGGCGCCCGGCGGGTAGAGGGCGAAGTGCGCCTCGAAGTCCTCCAGGCCGAGAAACAGTTCGCGGTTCAGGGTCTCCCGCAGCGCCTCCATCTGTGCCAGAAAGGCCTGCTGTGCGTCGGTCTCGCCGGTGAGCCAGCGGATCTGGTCGCCGCGGATGTCTTCACGCAGCTGGCGTTCGCCGTCCTTGCCGATGCGTGCGGCGCGCAGACGATCCTCCCGGTGCAGCAGCCGCAGTTCCCGGCGCAGGGCGGCGATGAGGGCCGGATCGAAATATCCCGGGCGCAGGCTGTAGCCGTGATCGACGAGGTCGTCGACGACGGCCAGCGGCTGCGCGTCGGCGGGCAGGGGCAGGGCGGGTTGCATGCGGACAGCTCTTTGCAGGGTGACGCCGGCAGGGCATCAGGGCAGGGCGCCCCGGCCATCCCTCATGGATGACCGGGGCAGTGATTACATCTCTTCCACTTCGTCCAGTTCCTCGGCCTCTTCGTCGTCGGCCACGAGGTCGATGTCGAAGTCCTCGTAGTCCATCTCCTCGTCCTCGCTGTCCTGCAGCCGCGGCTCTGCTGCACTGGCGGCGGCAGCGCCGCGCTCGGGCAGGTTGAGGATACGCGCCCCGCGGGTCCGGAATTCGTGACGCGCGGCATCGAAGGCGGTCTTGAGTTCGCTGACCACCGACTGTTCGGCTGCCTTCAGTTCCCGCAGCTTGGGTTCGGCGATGTCGCGGCGGTATTCCAGGATCTTGCCGCGCGCCAGGTTGAACACATACAGGGTCTGCGGGTTGCCGGTGTTGAGTCGCTCGTCGATCACCACCGGCGAGCTCTTCTCACCCGCGTCGAGATAACCAAACCATATCGTGGACTTGCTCATGAGACAGGCCTCCAGAGAACAAACCCGGGGCGGAGCGTGGCCCCTGTGCAACGGATATTAGTCATTCATCATTCGCTGTCCAGCAGATTTTTCGGCAGTCTGCGGACCTTTGGGTAGAATGCCCACGTCACCAGACTGGACCACTTGCCATGCCATCCGTTCCCCCGCGACAGCAGTATGATGCCGACCTCGTCGTCGTGGGCGCCGGCGCGGCCGGGTTGATGGCGGCCGTATGGGCCGGGCGCGAGGCGCCCGGCGCCCGCATCCTCGTGCTCGACGGCGCGCGCCGGCCGGGGGCGAAGATCCTGGTGGCCGGCGGCGGGCGCTGCAATGTCACGCATGATGTGGTCGACGAGAGCGATTTCAACGGCGGCTCGCGCAACAGCATCCGGCGCGTGCTGCGCGCCTGGCCGGTGAGCGCCACCCGCGCGTTCTTCGAGGAGCTGGGCGTGGCGCTCAAGCGCGAGGCCACGGGCAAGCTGTTTCCCGTGAGCGACTCGGCCCGCGACGTGCTGGCGGCCTTCCATGACGAGCTGCAACGCCTCGGTATCCCGCTGCTCGCCGGTCACAAGGTCGCGCAGATCGAGGCCGTGGCCGGCGGGTTTCGCCTGAGTGGCGACTGGGGGGAATGCCGCGCCCGGCAGCTGGTGCTCGCCACCGGCGGGCGCAGCCTGCCCAAGAGCGGTTCCGATGGTTCGGGTTATGCGCTGGTCCAGGCCCTCGGCCACAGCGTGCCGGGCCCCCTGTTCCCGGCGCTGGTGCCACTGGTGCTGGCGAAGGGACACGTGCTGCGCGAACTGGCGGGGGTGGCGACGCCGGTGCAGCTGGTCGTGCGTGCCGGCGGCGGCAAGCCGCTCGCCGAGGCGGAGGGCGACCTGCTCTGCACCCACTTCGGCCTGTCGGGTCCGGCCGTGCTCGACATCAGCCGTCACTGGCTGAGCGCGCAGCGTGCCGACCGGGCCGCGGGGCTTTACGCCAACTGGCTGCCGGCACAGGCGGCGGAGGCGGTGGACCGTCAGCTACGCGAGGGCGGGCGCAAGACGGTGCGCGGTCTGGTGCGCCAGTGGCTGCCGCAGCGTCTGGCCGATGCCCTCTGCGCACTGGCGGGTATCACGCCGGAGGCCACCTGCGCCGAGCTGCCCCGCGACCGGCGCCGCGAGTTGCTGACCCTGCTCACCGACATGCCCCTGCCCGTGGTGGGCGATCGGGGTTACGCCTACGCCGAGGTGACGGCGGGCGGGGTGCCGCTCGCCGAGATCGATCCGCGCAGCATGCGCTCGCGCGTCTGCGCGGGTCTCTACCTGGTGGGGGAGTTGCTGGACGTGGACGGGCGCATCGGCGGCTTCAATTTCCAGTGGGCCTGGGCGAGCGGCTATCTCGCCGGCCGCGCGGCGGCTGCCGTCATGCGCCAGGGCGGCGAGCAGTAGTCATTCCCCGACCAGCCATTCCACGCGACTGCCGCCCTCGCCCGCCGGCGAGAGGCGCTGCCAGAGGGCCGGCAGCAGCTCGGCGAGCTGGGTGTCGAGTTGCCAGGGCGGGTTGACGAACAGCATGCCCGAGCCGTTGAGGCGGTCGCGGCGATCATCCGGCAGTACCGTCAGTTCCGCCACCAGCAGGCGTCGCCAGCCGCGCGCCACCACCGAATCGAGGAACCGGGTCGCGATGGCCCGCTGGTGTATGGGATACCAGACGGCGTAACAGCCGGTGGCCCAGCGCCGCAGGCCCTCGGCCAGTGCCTCCAGCAGGCGGCGGTACTCGTCGCGGCCTTCGTAGGCGGGGTCGATCAGCACCAGGCCGCGACGCTCGGGCGGTGGCAGGAAGGCCTTGAGGGCCTGATAGCCATCCTGCCGGTAGCAGCGCACCTGCCGGTCGCCGGCAAACCCCCGTTCCAGTGCCTCGTGGTCCTTGCGGTTGAGCTCGCAGAGGATCATGCGGTCGTCGCTGCGCAGCAGGTGGCGGGCGACGCGCGGCGAGCCGGGATAATGGCGCAGCTGGCCGTTCCGGTTCAGTGCCTGCACGGCGGACAGATAGGGCGCGAGCAGGGCCGGGTTGTCGTCGCGCCCCCACAGGCGTTCGATGCCGTCGTGGAATTCGCCGGTGGTTTGCGCATGTTCCTGCGCCAGGTCGTAGCGCCCGCTGCCGGCATGGGTCTCGAGGTAGCAGAAGGGTTTGTCCTTGCGCTTGAGGGCCTCCAGCGCGAGCGCCAGGGCGGCGTGCTTGAGGACATCGGCGATGTTGCCGGCATGGAAGGCGTGGCGATAGCCGAGCATGGGGATTACCGGGGCATGCCCGAGGCACAGGCGGCGTAATCACGCGGCCCGTGCACGGACGGGGAACAGGCGGGCGACGCAGGCCCGGGGAGATGCCCCGGGCCCGCTCATGTCACTGAGGGACGACGTTGGCGGCCTGCGGGCCCTTCGGACCCTGCTGCACCTCGAAGCTGACCTTCTGGCCCTCGCGCAGGGTGCGGAAACCCTCGGCGGTGATGGCGCTGTAGTGAACGAAGACGTCAGGACCACCGTTGTCCTGCGCGATGAAGCCGAAGCCCTTGGTTTCGTTGAACCACTTGACGGTACCGGTAGCCATGCTGCTTTTCCTCGAGAACGCGAAAAAAATCCTGTTGCCAGACCCGCCGCGCCGATCGGGCGCGTGATGCTGCCCGTGCATTGTCGACGAGTCGGGATTTATTATCATGCACCTTTTACGGGTGTGAAAGGTTTTTTGGCTGCGCAACGATGAAGACTTCGTGACGCGCGTCGCGCATGCCACGACCTGTCGCACCACAAGGAGAGCGCGCCATGTTCGATACGCTGGTGGAACTGCGCTGGTTTCAGGCGCATCTGCAGGACCCCGGGGTGGTCGTGGTCGACTGCCGCTTTTCGCTCGCCGATGCGCAGGCGGGACGCCGGGCCTATCTGGCGGGGCATGTGCCGGGTGCCGTGTATGCCGACCTGGAGCAGGACCTCTCCGGGCCGGTCGGGCCGGAGACCGGGCGGCATCCCCTGCCGGATCCCATGCTGCTCGCCCGCCGCTTCGCGGCCTGGGGGATCGGGCCCGACACCCAGGTGGTGGCCCTCGACGATGCGGGCGGGGCGATGGCCGCCCGGCTCTGGTGGCTGGCGCGATGGCTCGGCCACCGCCAGGTCGCCCTGCTGGACGGCGGCTATGCGGCGTGGAATACCGCGGGCCTGCCGCTGGAGACGGGAGAGGTCGAGCGACCGCCCGCGGTCTTCGATGCAAGAACCGGTGATGACCGCTGGGTGGATGCCGGTTGCGTGGCCGAGACGCTGGCCCTCGGTCAGGGCGTGCTGATCGATGCGCGTGCACCCGCGCGTTTTGCCGGCGAGGAGGAGCCCATCGACCCGGTGGCCGGGCATGTGCCGGGGGCGCTGAACCGGCCCTTCACCGCCAACCTCGACGATACGCAGTGCTTCCTGCCGCCGGAGACCCTGCGTGCCGCCTTCCGCTCGCTGCTGGGTGATACCCCGTCGACCGGTGTGATGCACATGTGCGGTTCGGGGGTGACGGCCTGTCACAACCTGCTGGCGATGGAGGTTGCGGGTATGCCGGGGTCGCGGCTGTATGCCGGCTCCTGGAGCGAGTGGATCCGGGACCCGGCGCGGCCGGTGGCACGGGGTGATTAATCGTCCTCCGGCGGATCGATCCGTGCCGGCTGCCCGGTATTCTCCAGCACGGCGTGCCACAGTTCGCCCTGAGGATTCACCCGCCGGGTCTGGCCTTCCAGCGCCTGCATGGGGACGTGGGTCATGCGGCCGTGCCAGTAGCCGATGAGCATGCCGGTCTTGCCGGCCATGGCCGCATGCACGGCGGCGCGGGCCAGGCGGTCGCAGTAGATCTGGTCGGTGGGGTTGGCGGGGGTCGAGCGGATGAGATAGCTCGGATCGATGTACTTCATCGTCACCGGTGCGCCGGCCTCGGCGAAGTGCTGTTTGATGCGGTCGCGCAGCAGCACGCCGATGTCCCCCAGGGCCTGGTTGCCCGAGGCGTCCGTACCCAGCGTATCGGCATCGAAGCAGTCCTGGCCGGCCCCTTCCGCGGCCACGATCACCACGTGGTTCTTGCGCGCAAGCCGCTCCTCTAGCCAGCGCAGGAGACCGTCCAGCGAGAAGGACACCTCAGGGATCAGCACCAGGTTCGCATTGCCCGCGGCCAGTGCCGCGGTGGCTGCGATGAAGCCCGCGTGACGGCCCATCAGCTTCACCAGGCCGACGCCGCGCGGCGAACCCTTGGCCTCCACCTCGGCGGCACGTACCGACTGGGTGGCGATGGCCACCGCCGTCTCGAAGCCGAAGGCGCGGCGCACGTAGGGGATGTCGTTGTCGATGGTCTTGGGGATGCCGACCACGGCGATGTCGAGCCCGCGCTGGTGCAGCTCCCGCTGAATGGCGGCGGCACCGCGCATGGTGCCGTCGCCGCCCACGGTGAAGAGGACGTCGATGCCCAGCGCCACCAGGGTGTCGACCAGCGTGGCGGTCGGCGGCGTGCCGCGCGAGGAACCGAGGATGGTGCCGCCTTCCAGGTGGATGTTGCTCACCCGCTCGGGTGTGAGGGCCAGTGGCGGCTGGGCATCCGGACTCAGGCCGTTGTAGCCGTAACGGATGCCGAGGATGTCGCGGCAGCCGTAGTGGTACCAGAGCTGCATCACCAGGCCGCGGATCACGCTGTTCAGCCCGGGGCTGAGCCCGCCACAGGTGACCACCGCGGCGCGAACCCGCGCGGGCTCGAAGTGAATCAGCCGCCGCGGTCCCGCCACCTCGAAGCCGTTGGGTTGCGCGCCGGTCTGTATGGCCTCCTCGAGGCCGCTCAGATGGGGGTCGCAGAGCAGACGCTCGCGGTCGTCGACGAAGTGGAAGTCGCCCTCGCTGGCCATGGGGTTGTCGATGCGGCAGGCGCCGAGTTGATCGATCTCAAAAGATTGGCGGAAATTCATGGCTGGGGGCGGTTTTCCGTCGTGTCGCGGGACATGTCGTGATAGAGCTATTCAGGACGCATCGCCACAGACTGTCAAGGTCGGCGACAGACGAACTGCTTGCGGCTATCATTTCGCCTCCAGCAGACAGCACGAAGGAATGCATCGGACAGGGCATAAAGACGCCAGTGACAGACAACCGCACCGCATTCATTCATTCGCGCAGAATCCGACGGGTGCTGCTGGCGGCGTTCGCCGCCACGGGCATCACACTGGTCGTCACCGTCTCGTTGGGCGTGGTCGGGCTGCATACCACCCAGTCGTCGCTGATCGAGGTGGCGCAGGAGGAGCAGATGGCCAACCAGGCCCTGTTCCGCATGATGGATGCCGCGCGGCGGCGTCTGGCGATACTGCACGATCTGCGGGCCAGCGAGACGGTCGATCCCTTCGTGCTCGAGGAAAAGGTGCAGACCTTCTACGCACTGGGGGCCGAATTCGGCATGGCGCGGTCCGAGCTGCTGGCCCTGGGGCTGCCGCCGACGGAACAGGCCCTGCTCGCCAGCCAGCGTGAGATCGCCCTGGAGATCGTCGCCTTGCAGGAGCGCATCATCGAGCTGCTGCGCGGTGGCGAGCACGATATGGCCGGCCGCCTGCTGGTCGAGGAGGTGCAGCCACGCCAGACACGGATGCTCGAACGGCTGGAGCTCGCGCTGGCCCTGCATGCCGACCGTTCGCACGATCAGACCCTGCAGGCCACCCTGCTGACCCGGCGCGTCTACTGGCTGCTGCTCGCTTTCGGCACCATCGGTATCGCCCTGGTGGCGGGCATTGCCGCGCTCACGGTGCGCCAGGTGGCCCGTGGCACGGCCACCATCGAGGACCAGGCGGTGCGGCTCGATGCGATGCTCAAGGAGAACGAGTTCCAGCGCCAGGCCACCGACCGTCACAACATCGTGAGCATTGCCGATGCGGCCGGCGACATCATCTATGCCAACGACAAGTTCTGCGAGGTGAGCCAGTACTCCCGCGCCGAACTGATCGGCAACAACCACCGCCTGCTGCGTTCCGGCGTGCACGACGATGACTTCTACCGGCAGATGTGGGAGACCATCACCGAGGGACAGATCTGGCAGGGGGAGATCTGCAACCGCCGCCGCGACGGCGGTCTCTACTGGGTGGCCACCACCATCGTCCCCTTTCTGGACTCGGCAGGTCTGCCGTACAAGTACGTCTCCGTGCGGACCGAGGTCACCCGCATCAAGGATGCCGAGGCCGTTCTGCTGCGTGGCAAGGAGGAGCTCGAGGCCATGGTGGCCGAGCGCACGGCGGCACTGGAGGCGACGAATGCCGAGCTGGCGCACGAGATCCGCCAGCGCGAGAAGCTGCAGGCCGAGCTGGAGGCGCTGGCCACGACCGACAGCCTCACCGGGGTGGCCAACCGGCGTGAGTTCAACAACGCCCTGCGTCACGAGATCAACCGTGCCGAGCGCTACCTCTCCCCCCTGTCCCTGGTCCTGATGGATATCGATCATTTCAAGAGCATCAATGACCGCTATGGTCACCAGGCGGGCGATGCGGTGTTGCGTGCTTTCGCGCAGCTGGTGGGCGACAACGTGCGCGAGCAGGACATGCTGGCCCGCTGGGGTGGCGAGGAATTCGCGCTGCTGTGTCCGGTGACCACGCTGGCCGATGCCGGGCAGCTGGCGCACAAGCTGCAGGCATTGCTGCACGCGCAGGACTTTCCGCATGCCGGGCGGCTCACCTGCAGCTTCGGGCTGTCTGAATGGCGCGAAGGCGAGCCGCCCGGCGAGTTCATCGGGCGTGCCGATGCCGCCCTGTACCAGGCCAAGGAGCGAGGCCGTGACCGGGTGGTGGCACATGCCTAGACAGACGCGCAATCTCCTGCTCGAGGAGATCGAATACCGGGTCGAGCGTACCCGCCGCGGTGTCTGGCGACGCTATCTCTACCCCGATGGCCGGGCCTATGCGGAGTTCGTCTCGCATGCCCGCGTCGCCGGCTGGCCGCTGCTGCACTACACCCGCGGAATCTGCCCGGAGACGGGGCGGCGAAAGGTGGCGCGTGGCGTGCTGGCCGTCGGTCGGGTGGCCATGGGCGGCATTGCCGTGGGGCAGGCCGCCATCGGCCTGCTGGCCATCGGTCAGCTCGGTCTGGGCCTGCTCTTCGGGCTGGGGCAGGCGGCCACGGGGGTGTATGGCATCGGCCAGCTGGCGCTGGCACTGGAGTTCGGCATCGGGCAGCTGGCGACCGGCGCCACCGCCATTGGCCAGATCGCGCTGGGCGAGTACGTGCTGGCGCAGATCGGTTTTGGCGCGCACGTCTGGGATCAGTCGGCCACCGATCCCGAGGCACGGCGTCATTTCATCGCACTCTGGATGCGCCTGCGCGGCTAGGCCTGCAGGCGTCTTTCCTTCAGGGTCTCAGCGGGCCGCGCCCGGCAGGGTCAGCGTGGCGTAATCGCCCAGGGCCTGGCGCATCTCGCGGATGGAGGGCGGGATCGCATCGGCCGGGTCGTCCTCACCGCCGCGGCAGACCAGGCGGAACACGTCGGGCTGCTCGGGCGAACGCAGGCGCATCTCCACCACGTACATGATGTAGCTGGGGCCGGCGTCGTCGGCGGCCAGCCCCATCCCGCCCCACGGGCCGATCCCCAGGCCGATGCCGAGGTGCCGGCCGGCATCCGCCAGATGTACGGCGCCGCGATCGGCGACCTGGTCCTGGCGGATGAGCACGCGCTGTACGCGGAACTCGCCCGGCAGGATGCGGCGCACCGTCTCGTCCACGGTGAGCACCTCGAACTCGCAGTTCGGGTAGTAGAGGTTGCGCGCGGTGTAGGAAACGATCTGCCCGTTCTGCAGGAAGGTACGGGTCCGGCCCGGCGGGATGTCGATGGCACGATGCACCGTGACCGTCGTGCCCGCAGGCGGGTGATACCAGGGCGAGGCCTCGTCGCGCGGCAGGGTGCCCTGGCAGGCCGTCAGCAGCAGGGCCGTGAATACGGTGAGCAGGGTTCTCATGCGGTCTCCTTGCGATGGCTCGTGTCCATGGGGGGGATCGTTTATGCTTGGGCCATTCAGGAGGATAGTGCAGATGAAGAGAATCCGTCAGCTGCTCATCGGCTGCGTGGTACTGGCCCTCGCCACCCTGCCCATGGGCTGCAAGAAACACGAGCTGCGCGAGCGCGGCGATGCCCTCAACTACTCGATCCAGGTCTA
>JAJLKJ010000056.1:0-4900 GCA_033839185.1 Gammaproteobacteria bacterium | reverse complement strand
TTGATCATCTGCAGCACCGCCACCGAATGCCCGCTCTGCTTGAGCCGGTAGTGGATGTGGCCGTTGATGTAGAAGAAGTCGAGTTCGCCGGCCTTGATGGCATCGCGCATGGCCTCGAAGCCGCGGGGTACCACGATGCTGATGCGCCGTCCCAGCCGGTCTCCCAGGTAATCGGCGAAGGGCTGCCAGTCGGTATGGGTCTGAGCCGGTGGGGCCAGCGAGAGCACGCCGAGGCGCAATGGCCGCTGCTCCGGCGGTTCGGCGGCGGCGAGTGCGGGCAGCAGGCTGCCGATGAGCAGCAGGGCGAGGCCGAGCCGCCCGATGAAGGTGTGCAAGATCATGGTCCGGGACTCACCGTGGGGAGCATGAAATAACGAGTGTAGTGTTTTTTCTGCGTAGGGGGCGCGAGCCGGGCTCGCAGCCGCAGGCCAGCGCGTCCTCAGGGTAGTCGGCCTGTGGGGTGGGGGTATTCCCCGGCCGGCACGAGCCGGGGAATTTTGCCGACGAGCGGTGACGCGTGGTGCGGGCGCGGCCTAGTGATGCGTGTGCCCGTTGTCATGGCCGTGGTCATGACCGTGGGGCTGGGCCCCGTCGATGCCCGCCCGGCGCACCTCGGCCCGGACCGGCAGGCGGCTGCCGTCATCGAAGTGCAGCGTGATCTCGCTGACATCCCCGGCGCGCAGGGGGCGTGCCGGGCGCATGAGCATGAGGTGGTAGTCGCCGGGCTTGAGCTCCACGGCCCCGCCGGCCGGCACCGGGATGCGTTCCTGGGGCATCATGCGGGCCATGCCGTCCTCGAATACCGACCGATGCAGCTCGATGGCCCCGAAGTCGGCGCCCTCGGCCTTCACCAGGGCGCGCTCGGTCCCGGAGTGGTTGGTGAGCACCAGGTAGCCGGCCAGCATCGGGGCGCCGGGCGGGGCCTCGCGGATCCAGGCATCGCTGGCCGTCACGGCGTCGTCGGCCTGGGCCGCGGCGGCAAGGCACAGGGTCAGGGAGAGGAGGGCGAGTCGGAGAAGGGTGTGCATGGTCGTCGAATCCTCGGATGATCTCGAACCGGCATCATAACAGGCCTGACCGGCAGGGGAATGACCGGGGTCACGCCCGGGCGGGCTTTCGATCCGCCGCGGCCTGGTTTATATTCCGCAGTCTGATCGACATTCTCGTGGGAGAGGCCCGGCACGCCCGGGCGCCGAAGGCGCAATTTCCGCCCGGAAACGCTCAGGCAAAAGGACCGCGAGGGGTTTGAGGCCGCCGGATCTTCCGTCCGCGCCTCTTCGATTGGCTCTGGAGAGCGGCCCCGTGGGGCCCACCGAAGGTGAGGGGAGCGCGGCAGCGCCCCAATCTCTCAGGTTACCGGACAGAGGGGCGGCCGACGGCAGCAATGCCGGCCGGCCGCCTTTTTTCGTTTGGGAGATGACATGGCCAATCGCACCGCACTGTACGACCAGCATCTGGAAGCCGGGGCCCGCATGGTGGACTTCGCCGGCTGGGAGATGCCCATCCACTACGGCTCCCAGATCGAGGAGCACCACACCGTCCGCGAGGCCGCCGGGATGTTCGACGTCTCGCACATGGTGGTGGTCGATCTGCGCGGCGCGGGCGTGCGCGACTACCTGCGCCACCTGCTGGCCAACGACGTGGCCAAGCTCAAGACGCCGGGCAAGGCGCTGTACAGCTGCATGCTCAACGAGCGCGGTGGCGTCATCGACGACCTCATCACCTATTACTTGGCCGACGACTTCTACCGCGTGGTGGTCAACGCCGCCACGCGCGACAAGGACCTCGCCTGGATGCGTCGCCAGGCCGAGGGCTTCGACGTCAGCCTCAGCGAGCGCGACGACCTGTCCATGATCGCCGTGCAGGGCCCGTCGGCCCGCGGGATCGTCTGTTCGCTGCTGGAGGACGGCGACCGCACCGCCGCCGAGAACCTGGGCGTGTTCGTCGGCCAGCAGCTGGGCGAGCTCTTCATCGCCCGCACCGGCTACACCGGCGAGGACGGCTTCGAGATCATGCTGCCCAATGCCGACGCCCCCGGTTTCTGGGGCGCGCTGGCGGCCGCCGGCGTCAAGCCCATCGGTCTGGGCGCGCGCGACACCCTGCGTCTGGAGGCGGGCATGAACCTCTACGGCACCGACATGGACGAGGACATCTCCCCGCTGGAGGCCGGCCTGGCCTGGACAGTGGCCTGGGAGCCGGCCGACCGCGACTTCATCGGCCGCCAGGCGCTGGAGCAGCAGAAGTCCGCGGGTGTGAAGCAGAAGTTCGTCGGCCTGGTGCTCGAGGGCAAGGGCGTGCTGCGTTCGCACCAGAAGATCCTCGTCGAGGGCGTCGGCGAGGGAGAGGTCACCAGCGGCACCTTCTCGCCGACCCTGGGCGTGGCCATCGCCATGGGCCGTGTGCCGGTGGGCACCGACGCGCGCTGCGAGGTCGAGATCCGCAACAAGCGCCTGCCGGCGCGCATCGTCAAGCCGCCGTTCGTGCGCAACGGCAAGGCCTGCATCGAACTCTGATTGTCACAATCGAACCGTACTGACTGAACCTTGAGGGGCACGATCATGAGCAACGTACCGTCCGACCTGAAATACACCAAGAGCCACGAGTGGGTGCGCGACAACGGCGACGGCACCGTCACCGTGGGGGTCACCGACCATGCCCAGGAGCTGCTGGGCGACCTGGTCTTCGTCGAGACCCCGGAGGCCGGCACGAACCTGGCCGCCGAGGATGCCTGCGCGGTGGTCGAGTCGGTGAAGGCCGCCTCCGACGTCTACGCGCCGCTGGCCGGTGAGGTGGTGGAAGGCAACGAGGCCCTGGCCGATTCCCCCGAGGTCGTCAACAACGATGCCTACGGCGAGGGCTGGCTGTTCAAGCTGCGCCCGGCCAATGCCGCTGATCTCGGTGGCCTGATGGACGCCGACGCCTACAACCAGCTGCTGGAAGACGAAGCCTGATCGACTGACGGGCATCCATTTCGACAACACGGATCAACCCATGCCGTTCATTCCGCACACGCAAGACGACATCCGCGAGATGCTGGCCACCATCGGTGTGACCAGCATTGAGACGCTGTTCGACGAGATCCCGGCCGAGCTGCGCACGGGTGAGCTCAGGGGCATCCCGGATGCCATGAGCGAGATGGCGATCACCCGCCTGATGGGCGAGCGCGCGGCCCAGGATGCCGGCGCGCTCAACTTCATCGGCGCCGGCGCCTACGAGCACCACATTCCGGCCGCCGTCTGGCAGATCGCCACCCGCGGCGAGTTCTACAGCGCCTACACGCCCTACCAGGCCGAGGCCTCGCAGGGCACGCTGCAGCTCATCTACGAATACCAGACGATGATGACCGGCCTGACCGGCATGGACGTCTCCAACGCCTCGCTGTACGACGGCGCATCGGCGCTGGCCGAGGCCGTGCTCATGGCGGTGCGCGTCCACCGCAAGTCGAAGTCGCGCCGCATCCTGGTGCCGACCAGCGTGCACCCGGCGTATCGCGCCACCACGCATGCCATCGTCGACGGCCAGGAGATCGAGCTGGTGGAGGTGCCCTTCGATCCGGCCAGCGGCCGGGTCACGCTGGATGCGCTCAAGCCCTATGAAGGCGAGGACTACACCGCGCTTGTCATCCAGCAGCCAAATTTCTTCGGTACGCTGGAAGAGGTGGACGAGCTCACCCGCTGGGCCCGCGCCAACAACGTGCTGGTGATCGCGGTGGTCAATCCGCTCACGCTCGCGCTGCTCACCCCCCCGGGCGAGTGGGGCGACGACGGCGTGGACATCGTCTGCGGCGACGGCCAGCCGCTGGGCGCTCCGCTGTCCTCCGGCGGGCCCTATTACGGCCTCATGTGCTGCCGGCAGGAACATGCCCGCCAGATGCCCGGGCGTATCGTCGGGCGCACCGTGGATGCCGACGGCAAGCGCGGTTTCGTGCTCACGCTGCAGGCGCGCGAGCAGCACATCCGCCGTTCCAAGGCCACCTCGAACATCTGCACCAACCAGGGGCTGGTGGTCACCGCCTCCACCATCCACATGGCCCTGCTCGGGCCGGATGGCCTGGAGCGCGTGGCAGCCGCCAGCCATGCCAACACGCAGGCACTGGTCGAACGCGTCGCGGCTGCGGGCGTGAAGCCGCTGTTCAGCGGCGAGCACTTCCACGAGGTGGTGCTCAAGCTCGACCGTCCCGCCGCCGGTGTGCTGGCGACCATGGCCGAACAGGGCGTGCTGGGCGGTTACGACCTCGGCCAGGACTACCCGGCCATGGCCGACTGCCTGCTGGTCTGTGCCACCGAGACCAAGAACGGGGCCGACCTCGATGCCTACGTCGCGGCCCTCAGGACCGCGCTGGCCTAGCCGGCCGTTTGAACGGCACAACAAAGACAATCCAGAAAGCATCCCAAGGAGAACAGACATGGCAAAGATTACGCTGCAAGGCAACGAGATCCACACCAACGGCGAGCTGCCGGCCGTCGGCAGCCAGGCGCCGGCCTTCACGCTGGTGAACACCGATCTGCAGGACGTCACGCTGGACACCTTCAAGGGCAAGAAGAAACTGCTCAACATCGTGCCGAGCCTCGATACCCCGGTCTGCGCCACCTCGACGAAGAAGTTCAACGACTTCGCCAAGGACCGCAACGACGTGGTGATGCTGGTGATCGCCGCCGACCTGCCGTTTGCCATGGGCCGCTTCTGTGGCGCCGAGAACGTCGACAAGGTCGTCCCGCTGTCCATCATGCGTGACCGCCACTTCGCCAAGGACTACGGCGTGCTCATCACCGACGGTCCGCTGGCCGGCATCACCGCCCGTGCCGTGGTCGTGCTCGACGAGAGCGACAAGGTGGTGCACACCGAGCTGGTGCCGGAGATCGCGCAGGAGCCGGATTACGACAAGGCGCTGGCGGCGCTC
>JAJLKJ010000055.1:0-2466 GCA_033839185.1 Gammaproteobacteria bacterium | reverse complement strand
CTCGCTCTCGCTGCTGCACCTGCTGCTGCACTTCCAGCGCCGCGCACCGATCCGCTTCGCGGTGGGGGCGGTGACGGTGGACCCCCAGTCCGACAGCTTCGATCCCTCGGTGCTCATCCCCTACATGGAGGCCCTGGGCGTACCGTACTTCTACCGGCGCGAACCCATCCTGGAGTTGGCCACCGAACACATGGACAACGACTCCTACTGCGCCTTCTGCGCCCGCATGAAGCGCGGCACCATGTACAACACGGCGCGCCGCGAGGGCTACAACGTGCTGGCCCTGGCCCAGCACCTGGACGATCTGGCCGAGAGCTTTCTCATGTCCGCCTTCCACGGCGGCCAGCTCAAGACCATGAAGGCCCATTACGTGGTCAACGACGGCGACCTGCGGGTGATCCGCCCGCTGATCTACGTGCGCGAGCGCCAGACCGCCGACTTCGCCCGGGCGGCCGACCTGCCGGTGGTGGCGGACAGCTGCCCGGCCTGTTTCGACATGCCCACCCAGCGTCAGCACATGAAGGAGCTGCTGGCCGGCGAGGAGCGGGGCAATCCGCGTCTGTTCAGGAGCCTGCTCACGGCCATGCGCCCGCTGATCGAGGAGGGGCTGCCCGAACCGGTGCAGGAGACGCCACGGACCCGCCGGCGCCGCGCCTCCTGAAGCCGCAGGGGCGTCAGGGCGCCAGCGCCTTGCGGGCGCGCCGGAGAAAGACCTGCATCTCCTTCGCCGCCTGCTTGTCGCCCCGGCCCTCGGCCACCTCGATACCGCGCGTATAGACCTCCGCCGCCTCGGCCGGCTCACCCGCCTCCATCAGCGCCTTGCCGAGCAGCTTCCAGGCCGCGGAGTACTGCGGGTCCTGCGCCACGGCCTCGCGCAGGTGGGTCACGGCCGCCCGCGCCTCCCCCGCCTGCAAATAGGCATTGCCCAGCGAAAAACGCAGCAGGGCGTTGTCCTGCCCGGACGCCAGCATCTGTTCAAAGTTCTCGATCATGCCCATGGTTCAGCTCTCATCTTCCGGGGCCTCACGTTCCGGGGTCTCACATGCCGGCCCCCCCTGGCCTCATCGCCACCAGCCAGGCCTGGTCCCGCAGCCCCCCGGCGACATCGCCCACACATCCTTCCTCACGATAGGCCAGCACGCGCAGGCCCGCAAAAGCCCGCAGCAATTCACCGGGTTCCAGGCGATAGGCCGGATTGGCAGGCCCGCGTCCGGTGACCGCCTCGCGGGTCCAGGTCTGGTAGAAGAGCAGGCCGCCGGGACGCAGGGCGGCAGCGAGTGAGGGGAAGAGCGCGCGCTCCAGGAAATGGGCCACGACGATGACATCGAATGTCCCGGCCGGCGGCGGTTCGGCCACCACGTCGCGCACCCACGCCTGGATGGACAGCCCCTGTGCACGCGCCAGGGCAGAAAGCCGGTCGATGGCCTCCGGGGAACGGTCCCAGGCATGGGTGCGCAGACCACGCTCGGCAAGCAACCGGGCATTGGCACCCAGCCCGCAGGCCAGGTCCAGGGCCTCGCCTTGGGCCGGCAGGAGGTGCGCATGGGCCGTCAGCACGTCTGCGGGGCGGGCGGCCGCGGGGTCTGCCTTGCGGTAACGGGCGTCCCAGCGGGCCTCCTCCCCGTCCATCAGCGCCGCCAGAAGGCCGGTGTGATCAGCACCAGCAGGGTGAAGATCTCCAGGCGGCCAAGCAGCATGGCAACGCACAGCACCCACTTGGAAAAGTCGTTGATGTCACGGTAGTGGGAACCCACGTCACCGAGCCCCGGCCCGAGGTTGTTGATGCTGGCGGCCACCGCCGAGAAGGCCGTCACCTGGTCCAGACCAGAGGCCATGAGCAGCAGCATCATCACCGTGAACACGGCGATATAGGCCGAGAAAAAGCCCCACACCGCCTCGATGACCCGGTCGTCCATGGGCTTGCGCCCGACCTTGACCGTGAACTGGGCACTGGGATGCACCAGGCGCTTGAGTTCGCGCATGCCCTGCTTGAGGAGCAGCATGAAGCGGATCACCTTGAGCCCCCCGCCCGTGGAGGCCGCGCAGCCGCCGATGAAGCTCACGAACAGCAGCAGCACGGGCAGGAAGCCCGGCCAGTAATGATAGGCCGCCGTGGTGAAGCCCGTGGTGGTGCCAATGGAGACGGCCTGGAACACGCCGTGATGCACGGCACTGACCGGATCGCTGAAGGTGCCGGTGACATAGAGATAACCCGAGGTGACCACCGCCACCGCGAACAGAATGGAGAAATAGACGCGGAATTCCGGGTCGCTGGCATAGGGCCTGAGACTGACGCGCCGCCAGGCAAGGAAATGCAGGGCGAAATTGGCGCCCGACAACACCATGAACACCACCGCGATCATCTCGATCAGCGGGCTGTTGAAATAGCCCATGCTGGCGTCGTGGGTGGAGAAGCCGCCGATGGCCACGGTGGAGAAGGCATGCCCGATGGCGTCGAAGACCTCC
>JAJLKJ010000054.1:0-4501 GCA_033839185.1 Gammaproteobacteria bacterium | reverse complement strand
TACGCCCCTCCTCCACGGCATTGGCGATGGAGGCGAAGTTGTCGTCGGCCAGCACCATCTCGGCGGCCTCCCGGGCGGCCTCGGTGCCCTTGCGGCCCATGGCCACGCCGACGTCGGCGCGTTTCAGCGCGGGGGCGTCGTTGACGCCGTCGCCGGTCATGGCCACCACCTCGCCGTTTGCCTGCAGGGCCTCGACCAGGCGCAGCTTGTGTTCGGGGCTGGTGCGGGCGAAGACCTCTGCTTCTTCCGCGAGTTCGCGCAGCGCCGCGTCGTCCAGCGCGTCCAGTTCGTGACCGCTCACCACCCGTTCGCCGTCGCCGATGCCCATCTGCAGGCCGATGGCGCTGGCTGTGACGGCGTGGTCGCCGGTGATCATCTTCACGCGGATGCCGGCGCGCCGGCAGGCGGCCACGGCGTCGATGGCCTCGACGCGTGGCGGGTCCATGATGCCGACGAGCCCCAGCAGGCTCAGCCCATCCTCCAGGTCGTCGAAGGTCAGCTCGCGGTGATGCTCGTCCGTGGTCTTGAAGCCCACGGCGATCAGGCGCTGACCACGCCGGGCGATGGCCTCCATGTGCCGTTCCCAGTAGGCGCGATCCAGCGGGCGGTCCTCGCCCTGCTCACGCTGGCTGCGGCACTTGTCCAGCAGCTGCTCGGGCGCCCCCTTGATGTAAATGAAGCCGTGCCCGGCATGGTCGTGATGCAGGGTGGCCATGAACTTGTACAGCGACTCGAAGGGGATGACGTCGGTGCGCGGGGTCTCGGCCTCCTCGGCGTCGTGATCCTGGCCGGCCTTCATGGCCATCACCACCAGCGCCCCCTCGGTGGGATCGCCGGACAGCGTCCAGTCGTCGCCGTCGCGCTGCACCCGCGCGTCGTTGCACAGCAACACGGCGCGGGCGAGCTCCTCGAGGGTCGGCTGCTCGGTCACGTCGATCACCTGCCCGTCCACCTGGAACTCGCCATGGGGATCGTACCCGCTGCCGGTGATCTCGCACTGGCTGTCGGCACAGACGACGGTCAGTGCGGTCATCTCGTTGCGCGTGAGCGTGCCGGTCTTGTCCGAACAGATGACGGTGACCGACCCCAGGGTCTCGACGGCCGGCAACCGGCGCACGATGGCGTTGCGCCTGGCCATGCGCTGTACGCCGATGGCCAGGGTGATGGTCATGATCGCCGGCAGGCCCTCGGGGATGGCGGCCACGGCCAGCCCGACCGCGGCAAGGAACATGTCGCTGGCGCTGTAGTCGCGCAGCCACACACCGAAGGCGAAGGTGGCGCTGGCGATGAGGAGGATGGCGGCGGTGAGCCAGCGGGAGAACTGGTCCATCTGCCGCAGCAGCGGCGTGGTGAGCGTCTGCACCGTGCTGAGCAGGCCGCTGATGCGGCCGAGCTCGGTGTGCGCGCCGGTGGCCACGACCACGCCATGGGCCTGGCCGTAGGTGACCAGCGCGCCGGAATAGGCCATGTTGCGACGGTCGCCCAGCGGGGCATCCGCCGGGACGGCCTCCGCGGCCTTGTTCACCGGCACCGATTCACCGGTGAGCAGCGACTCGTCGATGCGCAGGTCGTGCACGCGCAGGAGGTAGATATCGGCCGGCACGCGGTCACCCGACTGCAGCTGCACCACGTCACCGGGCACCAGCGCCTCGGCCGGGACGGCCACCAGGTGCCCGTCCCGTCGCACCATGGCCTGCTGGGCCAGCAGCCCGCGGATCGCGTCCAGGGCCTTCGCCGCCTTGCCCTCCTGGACATGGCCGATGAGGGCATTGACGAGGACCACGCCTGCGATGACCCCGGCATCGAGCCAGTGACCGATGAACGCGGTCACCGCACCAGCAATGATCAGCACATAGATGAGGACGTTATGAAACTGCAGCAGAAAGCGCTGCCAGGCCGGCTGGGGGGGCGACTCGGGCAGCCGGTTGGGACCGATGCGTTCGAGCCGGCGCTGCGCCTCGGCGGCGGCTAGGCCATCGGGATCCGCCTGCACGCGCGCCAGCACCTCGTCCCGTGGCAGGGCGTGCCAGGGCGTGGCGGGCGGATCGGTCTCAGGAACGGGCTGCGGATTCATGGGCATGCGCTGCGGTCGATAGTGGCTCGAATGGGGCCGGCGTTCGGTCGCGCCGCGCCCTGTGGTATGCTTTCGCCGCGGCGATGCCGCCGGTTTCGGCCATCACGCCCCCGTGGCACAACTGGATAGCGCAGCCCCCTCCTAAGGGGCAGGTTGCAGGTTCGAACCCTGCCGGGGGCACCATCTTTCCCTGCATCGTCACTCCCCCGCCAGATCGGCCGGCGTGCGCAGTTCGCTGGGACAGTAGCCCTGCCCCACGGCGCGTTCGTACCAGTAGTTGGCGGCATGCACGTCCCGCTCCGTCCCGATGCCGAGCTCGTACATCAGCCCCAGCTGGTACTCCGCCTCCGGCGCGCCCTGTGCCGCCGCCTCGCGGTAGAGCGCGAAGGCCCGTTCGGCGTCCTGTGCCACGCCGTCACCGGTCTCGTAGCGCCAGCCCTCGACCATGAGGGCCTGCGCGGGATTTGCCGTCTGCGGCGCGGGCATCGAGGCGCAGGCCGACAGGATCAGGGCGCACAGGATGACGATCAGTGATTTCATGACTTACCTCCCGAAATACCCGTCGCTGGTGGTTTCCCTGTCCCGGCAATCGGTATAGGATTCCCGGTCCGGCATTCAGGACAAAATAACAAGAATCGCCGGGTGGAGTCTCCAGGGGATGGTTGATCAATCCAGACAGTTCCGGCTGGTGCCGTTTTTTTCGGTGGCCAGTCTCGCCAGCATCGTCATTGCGGCCGCCGCCATGACCTGGATCTTCCACGGCATGGCAGTGCGCAATGTCACGGAAATCACGGAAAGTCAGAACATCACCCTCACCCGCGCCATGGCCGACGCCCTCTGGCCGTATTATTCCGCCTTTCTCACCTCGCTCAGCGGTGCCGACGGCGCCGAGATCCGCCAGCGCCCCGAGTTCGGCATGCTGCAGGAAGACGTGCGCAAGCGGGTGCAGAACCTGCCCGTGCTGGCAGTGAAGATCTACGACCCCGACGGGCTGACCGTGTTCTCCACGGTCAACGAGGAGATCGGCAGGAGCAAGCGCGGTGCCCCATCCTATGAACAGGCCCAGGCCGGCGGTATCGCCAGCGTGCTGGTGGAACAGGGCGGGAATGCCTACGCGGTGGCCTCCTACATCCCGATACGCAGCACGCCGGAGGGCGGGATCGAGGGCGTGTTCGAGCTCTATACCGACGTCACCCCGCAGATGCGCCAGCTGCAGACCACCCAGCTCAAGGTGTTCGGCGGCATCGCCGGGGTGCTGCTGCTGCTCTACGTGGTGCTGTTGCTTCTGGTGCGCCATGCCGACCGGCTGATCCGGCACCAGGAAGAGGCCATCAAGATCCGCGCCCATTACGATGCGCTCACCGGCCTGCCCAACCGCATCCTGTTCCGCGACCGTCTGCAGCACGCCATGGACCGCGCCGAACGCGACGAACGCCTGGTGGCCCTGATGTTCATCGACATGGACCGTTTCAAGGCGATCAACGACACGCTGGGACACGAGGCCGGCGATCAGATGCTGCGCGAGATCGCGCGCCGCCTGCAGTCCTGCATCCGCAACTACGACACCGCGGCGCGCATCGGCGGGGACGAGTTCACCGTCATCCTCGAGGGCGTGCGCGACATCGAGGAGGTGGACAACATCGCCACGCGCATCGTCGCCGACCTGGGCCAGCCCTACAGCCTGCTCGGCAAGCAGCAGTACAGCAATGCCAGCGTGGGCATCACCATCTACCCCTTCGACGACGACGGCATGGACAACCTGCTGCAGAATGCCGATGTCGCCATGTATCGCGCCAAGCAGTTCGGCGGCGACCAGTTCGTGTATTACTCCGACGCCATGCAGAAGCAGCTGATGCGCCGGCACGAGATCGAACAGGGCCTGCGCGAGGCCCTGGTGCACGGCCACCTGCGCCTGCACTACCAGCCCAAGATCGACCTGCGCAACGGCCGCGTGGCCGGTATCGAGGCACTGGTGCGCTGGCAGCATCCCAAGCACGGCCTGATGCTGCCGGGAGAGTTCATCCCCGTGGCCGAGGAGAGCCACCTCATCCTGCGCCTCGGGGAATGGGTGATGCGCCGCGCCTGCGAGGACATCTGCCGCTGGACCCGCCAGGGCATCGACGTGCCGCCCGTGGCCGTGAACGTCTCCGCCCGCCAGTTCCTGGCCCCCGACTTCCTCGAGGACATGCAGCGTGCGCTGACGTCCTGCTGCGTCTCTGCCGACCGCGTGGAGATCGAGATCACCGAGAACATCCTGGTGGAACAGCACGACGAGACCGCCACCGTACTCAACCGGCTGAGAGAGATGGGCGTACGCGTGGCACTGGACGACTTCGGCACCGGCTATTCCTCGCTGCGCTACCTGCAGGAACTGCCGGTGGACGTGGTGAAGATCGACAAGAGCTTCATCCAGCACATCCACGACCG
>JAJLKJ010000053.1:0-4595 GCA_033839185.1 Gammaproteobacteria bacterium | reverse complement strand
ATCTGCCCATCCCGGGCAACGACGAGTCGCACGAGGTGCGCTGGGTGGCGCTGCACGAGGTGTCACGCTACAACAACAGCCCCTCGACCCGCCGCATGGTGGAAAAGACCCGCTGGCTGCGCAACATCCACGTCGCCTGAGGCCGCTCCGGCCCCGGCGACGACTCTCCCTCCGGTTACTCCCAGCCCCAGATATTGTTCGTGAGCAGCCGCTCCAGGCCGCTGTATTCCTGTGCCTCGGCGGTGACGAAGGCCGTCGCCTCCGGCCGGAAGCTGGCGAAGATCCGGCCGGCCACCGGGGCGGCCACCGCGGGGTCGGTCAGGCGCTCGCGCAGGATCTGGATGTCGGCCGCGCCCAGCCGTGGTCCCACGGTCAGGGTCTGCTCGGGCAGCGCCGGCACATCGAACACGATCTTCAGCCCCTGGCGCTCCTCCGCCGGGATCTTCTTCTCGAAATAGAACTCGCGGAACAGGGCGGCCCGGCACTGGCCTTCCTGGTAGGCCTTGTACACGGCGCCAAACCCGCCGCGCTGGGCATAGACCACCGGCTGCTGTACCGGGTTGGCGTACTGCGCCATGAACTGCAGGGTGCCGAGATGCGGCGAGGAGAGGCCGCAGACACGCAGGCCGACGAGCGAGTCGCGGTCGGTCAGGGCGGGATCGCTGGCGGGGCCGGCCACGAGGAAGCGGATCTCGCCCGGCAGCTTCACCACGGGCCGGTGCTGCAGCCGCTGCATGCGCCAGGCGGTGAGGTGCGGGCCGTCGAGGACGATGTCGTATTCCCCGCGACGCATGGCGAAGGAATAGGTGGTGAAGTCCTTCGGATAGCTGTACACCACCTCGCGCCCGAGCCATTCGGCGAGGGCCTGTACCAGCGGGGTATAGCGGTCCATGTCCTGCTGTTCGCTGCCGCGCGGGGGCGAGCTGAAGACCAGGGGGGCTTCCTGCGCTGCGAGAGGACCGGCAAGCAGGGCCAGCAGCAGGGCAGTGGCGAGTAGGCGGATTGTCATTCTTGTTTTCTCCTTGCCTGGTGGCGGTGTCAGGTCCGACACCGGGATGGGCGCGCAGTGATTAGATGGGTCAGTCCTGCGGGCTTATTCCCTCTTCTCATGAGCATCTTTCAACAGGCTGATCCCTATGGCTTTTTGTGTCCTCCTCGCTGGTCCTGACCGGATACCCCTCACAACTGACGGTTTACCTCGCCGGCTGGCTGGGGTATATCAACTACACAAGACAGGCACGGACATCGTGACTACGCTAAGTCGATGCAGTGAAGAAGAAACGGGCCCCGAGCCCGCATTGTCGTACTGTCCCTACAGGAGGATGTGTCCCAATGAAGACCCGAAACTTGCTTGCAGGCCTGGTGGCGGCGTTCGCGCTGGCGACCTTTTCCACCGGTGCCCTGGCCGAACGCGCCGACTGGCCCAAGTCCGTGACCATCGGCACGGCCTCGCTGGGTGGCACCTACTTCATCTATGGCGGCGGCTGGGCCCAGGTGGTCTCCGAGGTCGTCGGCGTGCCGGCCAGCGTGGAGAACACCGGTGGCCCGGCGGACAACTCCGTGCTGGTCAGCAACGGCGTGCATGCCTTTGGCATGGTGACGCTGGGCCCGGCCTATGACGCCTGGACCGGCAACAGCCCGCTGATGCCCGGCCAGGAATTCAAGGACATGCGCGCCATCTTCCCGATGTACGCCACGCCCTTCACGGTGGTGACGCTGAAGAGCTCCGGCATCGACAGCATGGCCGAGCTCGACGGCAAGCGCGTGGGCCCGGGGCCGGCCTCCGGTACGGCCGGTTCCTTCGTGCCGCGCTTTCTCAAGGACGTGGGTGTGAACGCACGCATCCAGAACGGCAGCTGGAACGACCTGTCCCGCAACATGCAGGACGGTCAGCTCGATGCCGTGTTCTTCGGCGCCGGCATCCCGGTGTCCGCCGCCTCCGCCATCGAGGCGCAGCAGGAGATCAACGTCTTCTCCTTCTCCGAGGAGAACCGCAAGATGCTGCTGGACAAGTACCCCTTCCTGGTGCCGTTCAACGTGCCGAAGGGTACCTACAAGGCCGTGACGGCAGACATGCCCACCGTGGCCATCTGGAACTTCGCCATCGCCAACAAGGACCTGCCGGATGACTTCGTCTACGAAGTGGTGAAGGCGGTGATGGAAAACAACGACCGCATGGTCCAGACCCACAAGACGGCGCGCTCCACCATCCCGGAAAACTTCGACAAGAACGGTTTCCTGTGGATGCACCCCGGTGCAATCAAGTACTTCCAGGAAAAGGGTTACACCGTTCCCGACAGCCTCTACCCGCCCGAATACAAGAAATAAGGGCGGGACACCATCCGGTGTTTCCCGTTGATCTGACAGGATAGGACCCCGGCCCCTCCCGCCTCCGGCGCGAGGGGCCTCGGCCGTGTCGTGGACAGGACGTCCCTGGCCCGGCCCAACCTCGCCATGCAGCAGCGGCTGCCGCATGTGTCGACACGAGGCCCACAAACACCATGACGCACAAGCACTCGCCCGAAGAAGTCGCCACGGGCCCGGTCATCGCCGAGGGCATCGACCAGGAACCCACCGCCGACAGTGAGCGGCGCCCGGGAGGCTGGCAGGCCCGGTTCTTTTTCATGCTCGGCCTGCTGTTCACGGCCTGGCACCTGTTCACGCTCAACCTCTATCCGATCGAGACCTGGACCTTTCGCATCGTCCATGTGATGGGCGGGTCGGTCCTGGGTTTCGGCCTGTTTGCCGCCGCGGGCATCGGCCTGACGCGACAGACGCGTGCGCCACGCACCGCCCTGATCGTGGCCCTGGCCACGCTGGTCACGGCACTCGCCGCCCTGCATTTCCTCAAGGGCGCCTTCTTCAAGGCCGAATGGGCCGCCGCCATGGAGGCCGGCGGTCTCTGGTTCTGGCTGTACCTGCTCGGCGGCATCATCCTGCTGGGTTCGCTGCTCTGGGCCTGTGTGGGCCGCGAGCGGGCCCCGGCCCTGCTGGAGTTCATCCCGCTGGGCATTGCCGTGGCGGCCATCGGCATCGCGCTGTCCATGGCGGGCTACGCCTTCTACATGCGCTATGCGGAGGGCATGCAGTATCCGCCACCATGGGTGTTCAACTGGTTCGGTCCGGCGCTGGTGGTCGCGGCGCTCACCGCCGTGCTGAGCGGCTGGGTCTTCGGCAGCCGCGGTCATGCGGTGAGCTGGACGGACTGGGTGCTGGTGCTGGCGGCCCTGTGCGTGGGCTTCTACATGATCTTCAACCTGCAGGTGCTGCAGTTCCGTGCCGGCGTGCTGCCCATGCAGCCCGATTTCCTCACGGCGTTCACCGGCATTGTGCTGGTGCTGGAGCTCACGCGCCGGCTGGCCGGGCTGGCCCTGCCGATCATCGCCATGCTGTTCATCGCCTACGTGTTCCTCGGCACGGAACTGCCGGGTTTCCTGCAGCACAACGGTGCCACGCCGGAACGCTTCTTTTCCTATCTCTATGCGCTGGATGGCGTGTTCGGCGTCACCACCGCCGTCTCCTCCACCTACATCATCCTGTTCATCATCTTCGGCGCCTTTCTGCAGGCCTCGAAGGTGGGTGACTACTTCGTGAACTTCGCCTTCTCCGTGGCGGGTGCGGCGCGCGGCGGGCCGGCCAAGGTGGCGGTGTTCGCTAGCGCGCTGATGGGCACCATCAACGGCACCTCGGCCGGCAACGTGGTGGCCACCGGGTCGATGACCATCCCGCTGATGAAGCGGGTCGGTTACGGTTCGCGCAGTTCCGCCGCCATCGAGGCGGCCGCCTCCACCGGGGGGCAGATCCTGCCGCCGGTGATGGGGGCAGGCGCCTTCATCATGGCCGAGGTCACCGAGATCCCGTATACCGAGATCGTGGTGGCGGCCGTGATCCCGGCGCTGCTGTACTTCGTCGCCATCTTCTTCATGGTGGACGGCGAGGCACTGCGCAAGGGACTGAAGGGCATTCCGCGCAAGGACCTGCCGGTGATGCGCGAGATGCTCAAGCGCGTCTACCTGTTCGCTCCGTTGCTGATCCTGGTGGTGGCCCTGTTCAGCGGCAACTCGGTGATCCGTGCCGGTTCCCTGGCCCTGCTCATCACCATGATCGTCGCCTCCCCGCTGCGCTACTCGCTCAAGCTCTCGCTGCCGGTGGCCATTGTCGCGCTGCTGGGCATCACCGGGCTCAACGTCTTCGGCATCCTCACCATGCCGAGCCTGATGGAAACGGCCGGCATGGAGGTGCCGCGCTGGCTGAGCATCCTGGCCATACTCGGGCTGGCGCTGGTGCTGGCGAAGGGCATGGGCTTTACGCGCTCGATCAAGGGGCTGGAGCTCGGCGCGCGCATGAGCCTGCAGATCCTGGCCGTGTGTGCCTGTGCGGGCATCATCGTCGGTGTCATCGCCTTCACCGGCGTGGGCGGGCGCTTCGCCAACGTGCTGCTGCTGCTGGCCGAAGGCAGCCAGCTCATCGCCCTGATCTTCGCCATGATGATCTCCATCCTGCTCGGCATGGGCATGCCGACCACGGCCGCCTATGCCGTGGCCGCCTCGGTGGTCGCGCCGGGCCTGCAGCGCATGGGCATCGACCCGCTGGTG
>JAJLKJ010000052.1:0-29395 GCA_033839185.1 Gammaproteobacteria bacterium | reverse complement strand
GCTCGCGGAACAGCCCCGGAATCGACCCCGCCTCCTCCGGCGCGATCGTGCCTGTGGTCTCGCTCATCACACTCCTCGCTTTGCCGCCGGCATGGCCGGCCGGGGCGCTCGTTGTTCTGTCTTCGGGTGCAGCCTGCCCTGATGTGTGAGTTTAGTCTTCCTGACCCGGCACCGTGTGCTGCGCCGTATTACAGCACAGCCGCCCGGCCAATGGCAGGCCATCCGCCCTCAGCGCGCGAGCCAGAGGCGGGTGCGCAGCCCCCATTCGGTGGTATAGCCGGTCTCGCGAAAGCGGATCATGCCGTCGGCATCGATCACGAAGGTAGTGGGCACGGCCTTCACGCCGAACTGGCGCGACAGCTCGCCGTGCTCGTCCACCAGCACCGTCCAGTCCAGCCCCTCGGCCGCAAGGTGGGCGGCCACCTCCATGCCGGGCCCGGACTGCATCGCCACGGTGAGCACCGGCCAGTCCGCCTGGATGGACTGGATGCTGTCCTGCTCCAGCCGGCAGATGCCGCACCAGCTGGCCCAGAAGTGCAGCAGCACGGGCTGTCCCCGGTAGTCGGCGAGCCGCACGAGCTCGTCCCCGGGCGTGAAACCCGCCAGTGCCGGCGCCTGGCCGCTGGGCATGTCGCGCTGCATCCAGGCCTTCACGCCCAGGTAGACGGCGAGGATCAGCAGCAGCTCGACCAGGATGATCAGCGCCTTGCGCGTGCGGGGACGGGTCCGGAGCCAGGCGCGCATCTCAGCGCCTCAGCAGGGTGAGCCAGCGGCCCAGGTTGAGGATGTCGGCCAGCGCGGCGGCCACATAGGTCATGGCACAGGCCGCCAGGACGTGACGGGCGCGCCCCTGGTCCTGTGGCGCGATATAGCCCTCGGCGAGCAGCGGCAGGGCCCGGCCGAAGCTTGCGTCGAATTCCACCGGCAGGGTGACCAGGTGGATCAGCACCGCCACGCCGAAGCTCAGCAGGCCCGCCAGCAGCAACAGACCGCCGGTATGTGGCATACGTGTCAGCAGGGCGACCAGCGGCACCGCGACGAACAGCCAGGAACCGATGCGCTGCGCACGGTGGGCCCAGCGCGCCATATCGGTACGCAGCCGCAGCGGACGGTAACCGGCCTGATCCTGCAGGGCATGGCCCACCTCGTGGGCGGCCACGGCCACCGACGTGAGGGACTTGCCATGATAGTTGTCTGCCGAAAGCCGTACCGTCTTGTCGGTCGGGTCGTAGTGGTCACCCGACTCGGTGATCTCCACCGGCACGGCTCCCAGCCCGTGGCGGTCCAGCAGGTGACGGGCCAGCTCGCCGCCGGTGCCGGGATAATCGGCGCGCGGCGCGGCATGGCGGCGCAGCACCCAGCGCGCCCACATCCCGGGCCCCAGGACGAGCAGCAGCAACAGCAGGCCGAGCAGCAGGAAGGGCATGGATGCCTCAGCGTATCATCAGGGCCTGGCCCGGGCGGGCGCGGGTCTCGCGACGCTTGGGTCCCTTGGCCGCGGCCTTGCGCACCAGCGGGTCCTCGTCTTCCAAAAGGCAGGCGCGCTGCGCCTCGGTGAGCAGCGGATTGCGGGCGATGAAATAGCGCAGGTTGGGGTCGCGGTCGTTCACGCACTGCGCCACCTGCGCGGGCGTGAGGTCCTCGCGCTTGGCGCAGTTCAGGCGCACGGTCTGGTCCGGATCGGCGAGCAGGATCGCGACCTCCTCGGGCGTGAGGTCCAGGCGCCGGGAGAAGTAGGCCTTCACCTGCGAGTGCTGGTCGCGCACGATGTAATACCGCCACTGCGGCTCCAGGTCCGCGCTCAGCGCCATGTCCATGCGCTGGGGGATGGGGATCGCCTTGTAGGTCCTGAGCTGTTCGTCGTTCATGCCCTGCGGTCTCGTCCTCGATGAATGTCTTCAGACGCCAAAAGCGCCCGGGAGTTTGCCCCGTGCACCGTCCCAGCGCAAACCGGCCTTGACATAGTGTACATCTCACACTTTAATCAACGTGTATCATCGACACGAACTGATATATCGGTAACCGCCACCCGATGCGCCATTGCTACGATCATCCGCGACCGGCCGTGACCACCGACGTGGTCATGTTCACGATTCGCGAAGAGACGCTGCAGCTGCTGCTGATCAAGCGCGCCGCCGAGCCCTTCCAGGGCCGCTGGGCCCTGCCCGGCGGCTTCGTGGAGCCCGACGAGGCGCTGGAAGCGGCCGCGGCCCGTGAGCTCGAGGAAGAGACCGGCGTCACCGGCGTGTACCTGGAACAGCTCTACACCTTCGGTGCGCCCGACCGGGACCCGCGCGACCGTGTGATCTCGGTGGCCTACTACGCCCTGGTGCCCTCCGACCGCCTGACGCTGCGCGCCGCCTCCGACGCCGAGGACGTCGGCTGGTTCGCCTTCGACGCCCTGCCGCCCCTGGCCTTCGACCACGATCGCATCGTGCGCATGGCCCACGAGCGCCTGGCGGCCAAGCTCGACTACTCCACCATTGCCCTGCAGTTCATGCCCGGGCGCTTCACCCTGGGCGACCTGCAGGAGGTCTACGAGACCATCCTGCGCGCGCCACAGGACAAGCGGAACTTCCGCAAGCGCATCCTGGCCCTGGAACAGCTCGAGGCCACCGGCGAGCGGCGCCGCAACGGGGCGCACCGGCCGGCCATGCTGTACCGGGTACGCGACCCGCAGCGGGTGGCGATCATCAAGTGACATGCCAGGGCGCGGCGCCCCACGACCGCGCCACCACCGACACAGGGCGCCCGCCGAGCGGGCGCGAGGAGCAGGCAACATGAACCAGGCCAACGACATCCCGCTGATCCGCCTGCCGGAGATCCCGAGCACGCGCACGATCGAGGCCCACGTGCCGCACTATACCGGGCGCGAACGCGACGAGGTGATCGCGCGCATCAAGACACTGCTGGAAGACCGCGACGCCGCGCTGGTGGCCCACTACTACGTGGACGCCGAACTGCAGCAGCTCGCCGAGGAGACCGGCGGTTACGTCTCCGACTCGCTGGACATGGCACGCTTCGGCAACGAGCACCCCGCCAGCACCCTGGTGGTGGCGGGCGTGCGTTTCATGGGCGAGACGGCCAAGATCCTCAACCCGGAAAAGCGCGTGCTCATGCCCACGCTGGAGGCCGAGTGCTCGCTGGATCTCGGCTGCCCGGCGGAGCAGTTCATCCCCTACTGCGACGCGCACCCGGATCGCACCGTGGTGGTCTACGCCAACACCAGCGCGGAGGTGAAGGCACGCGCCGACTACGTCGTCACCTCCTCCATCGCCGTGAGCCTGGTCAGACACCTGCACGAACAGGGGAAGAAGATCCTCTGGGCGCCGGACAGGTACCTCGGCCACTACATCCAGCGCGTCACCGGTGCCGACATGCTGCTGTGGAACGCCTCCTGCGTGGTGCACGAGGAGTTCAAGTCCCGCGAGCTGGGCCGGCTCATCGAGCAATACCCGGACGCCGGCGTGCTGGTGCATCCGGAGTCGCCCGAGGAGGTGATCGCCATGGCCGACGTGGTGGGCTCCACCTCGCAGCTCATCCAGGCGGTGAAGGAGCTGCCAAACGACACCTTCATCGTCGCCACCGACCACGGCATCTTCTACAAGATGCAGCAGGCCGCGCCGGGCAAGACGCTCATCGACGCCCCCACCGGCGGCCAGGGCGCCACCTGCAGGATGTGCGCGCACTGCCCCTGGATGGCCATGAACGGCCTGCACAACCTGCTCAGCGTGCTCGAGACCGGCAGGAACGAGATCCATGTGCCGGAGGACATCCGCGTGAAGGCGCTGCGCTCCACCCAGCGCATGCTCGACTTCGCGCGCAGCCGGCAGAGCGAGGTGCTCGGCGCCGGCAATGCCTGAGCGCCGGGCCCCGTTCGTCGGAACCACGTCGCGCCCTGACCGGCGCGTCATTGACAATGCATCCGGCCCTGTGAAGTAATTGGCCGTTGCGACAACGAGAATAAACGGCGCCATGTCAGACCTATTCAAGGACAAGCCGACGATCCCGTTCGAGGTCTTCAAGAAGCTGGCCTACACCCTGCCACCCGACGAGATTGCCAAGCTGCCCCCGGAAAAGCTTCCGGAGAACATCCCGATCGATTTCGTCGAGGATGCGCCGATCTATTCGCGGGCCGCGCTCGAGGGCCTGATCCTCTCTGCCAACTCCTACCACCTGCAGCAGCGCCTGGCCATGCAGGAGAAGCACGGCGAGGACGTCATCGAGTCACTGGACCGCGCCAAGGCCACCAAGCCCGGCGCCAACGTGCGCGTGTTCCGCAACAAGCTCAAGGACCTCAGGGCCCTGCTCGAGCAGTACCAGTCCAGCCGCACCCAGCAGCAGCTCGACCTGCTGTCGAAGAACATCAAGCACATCAACGGCCTGCTCATGGATGTGCGCGCCGAGGTCACCGACATCCTGCGCTCCATGGAACTGCTGGACGAGGCGATGCAGAGCGCCCCCGAGGATGTCGCCACCTTCGAACCGGCCATCGGGCGTCTGCGCAACAATGCCGAGATCGTCGAGCGCCTGCTGGCCGAGTACTACCTGCTGCGCCTGAGCATCCTCAACCAGGAGATGCAGACCAAGAACCACCAGGTGGTCGAACTCGAGGACGAGGCCCGCCGTCTGCAGAAGGACATCGACCTGCTGCGCGAGGAGCTGGAGCGTTCGCAGACCCTGTGGAAACGCGCCCTGGCGCGCGGCAAGTCAAACACCGAGGGCGACGCCCTGCAGCAGCGCATCTCCGAGCTGGTCTCCGAGCAGAAGTCCAAGGAAGTGGCGATCAACGAGAACGACCTCACCCTGTGGCTGGACGCCATCGTCGACGCCAGTCTGCATCCCTACACCCGCGACCGTGTCATCAAGGTGCTGGCCGATGCCCGCGTGGCCCTCTACAACCTGCTGAACAAGTACTGCGTCAACCAGGAGATGTCGGCCCTGCAGATCGCCCGCAACCCCTTCCTGCAGATCGACGCCAAGCAGGCCATCCGCTTCATGCTCATGTCCGAGCAGTTCATCCTCGACTACTTCGCCAAGAAGCGTAACCAGAACACCGCCTGGATCAGCGACATCGCCGAGGTGAAGATGGAAGACCTCGACGCCCTGGAAAAGGAGATCCTCCAGGAGCTCAAGCGCAGCAGCCGGTTCAAGAAGAAGATCTAGGGCTGGCGCCCGTCAGTTGTTCGTTGTCCGTGGTCCGTTGTTGCGTCCCCGACCCTGGCAGCTCAAATGCTGCGCCTGCAGGTGTCTGCGCCGTGGCGACACGGTCTTTTACAACGGACAACGGACAAAGAACCGCCTTCAAATACCCTTCAGCTTCACCCCGCCGTGCAGCCAGGCCGCCCACTGCGCGTGCAGGGACACATCCACGCCTTCGGCCGTGGCGGCCTGCTGCAGATGGCGCTGCAGGTCCTCCAGCAGCTCGGAGTCCATCAGTTCGGGATTGGCCGGCAGGGCCTCGTGCAGCAGGCCATAGATGCGTTTGAGTTCGTCGAGCGGGTAGTCGGCAAGGGGCTTCATGGGCGGCTCCGGGGCTGTCGATTTGGAGAGGCGACTTTAACAAGTCAGGCTAACTGCTTGCAAAATCATGGGTTTTGATTAAGATCGACCCATCGACCGAACCTGTCACGAGGGGTACATCATGTCCAATGTCGCCTACCTGCTGCCCAAACACCAGCGTCCGGTGTGGCCGGCGGAGCTCGAGGACCTGGGCATGGCGCTCGACGCCCTCACCGAGATCCCGCTGCTCGGCACCGTCACCGCGGGCCTGCCCATCGACCTCTGCGAAGAGCAGGAGAGCATCGCCGTCCCCTCCGACCTGGTGCGCCGCAACACCTACGCCCTGCGCGTGCGCGGCCACTCGATGATCGACGACAACATCGAGGACGGCGACATCATCGTGGTGGAGAAGCGCGAGAGCGCGGAGAACGGCCAGACCGTGGTGGCCATGATCAACGGCGAGCAGGTCACGCTGAAGAAGTTCTATGTGGAGCGCGACGGCATCCGTCTGCAGCCGGCCAACCCGGAGATGGAACCCATCATCCTGAAGAACGAGGACATCCAGATCCTCGGCATCGTCACCGGCGTCATCCGCCGGAAATAGCCGACGCCCCCGCCGCCGTCAGTGGCGGGGCATGCTCCCCGATGTACAAACGCAAGGCCCGCATCCTGTTCGTGGACAGGCACGAACCGGCCGCCGCGCTGGCGGCACGCCTGGCCAACGAGCTCGGTGCGGACTGGCTCGAGGGCCGTCATGCCACCCCGGCCTCGGCAGCGGACCACATGACCTGGGCGGACCTGCTCGTCCACTTCGACCCCGGCCTGCCTGCAGAACTGGCCACACCGCCGCAGACCCTGCGCCTCAAGCACTGGCCACTCGCGGCCGACCCGGCGCGCACGGATACGGCACTGGCAGCGGAACTGCGCGAACGCATCCGCGGCATGGTCGGCGGCATGCGCATGCTGGCCCGGCTGTCACCGGAAGACGACGACTGATCGGGCCGACCCTCGCGAGCCGGCAACGATTGGCGCTATAGTGGCGCCGTCGCAGCACAACGATGGAACACCATGACGACACCAAGGATCACGCTCGATCAATGGCAGGCACTGCAGGCACTGGCCGATCACGGCAGCTTCGCCGCCGCCGCCCAGGATCTCGAACTCAGTGACTCGGCCCTGCGCTTCGCCCTGCACAAGCTGGAGGACAAGCTCCAGCTCAAGCTGCTGGAACAGGCCGAGGATGGCCGGGTACAGGTAACCGAGGCGGGCAATATCCTGCTCGACCGCTCGCGCCAGTTGATGGAAGAAGCCCTGAGGCTGGAGACGCTGGCGCGCGATCTGCGCGAGCAGGACGACACCCAGATCAACCTGGTGGTGGACACCGGCTTCCCCACCAGCCTCCTGCTGGAGGCCCTGCGCCGCTTCGACGAGGCACGCACGGCGGCACGCATCAACCTGCGCGAGGTCGCCCCGCTGGGGGTGCAGCGCGCGCTGCGCGCCGGCGAGGCCGACCTGGCCCTGGGCAGCGAGATCCCCGAGGGCTTCAAGGGCCAGCCCGTCACCACCATCGAATACATCGCGGTGGCCCAGCCCAACCATCCCCTGCACGACATCAAGCGCAAGCTGCTGCCCAAGGACCTCGCCCGTCACCTGCAGATCATCGTGCAGGGCGCGAGCGGCCAGTTCCAGAGCAGCGGCGCCTGGGTACGCTCAGAGCGTCAGTGGACGGTGGCCACGCTGCACACGGCGCTCACCCTGGTGAAGGCGGGACTGGGATTCAGCTGGCTGCCGGCCCACCTGGTGAAACACGCCATCGACCACGGCGAGATCAAGCCGCTCAGGCTGCAGGCCGGCGGCAGTTATCACGTGTCGATGTTCCTGGTGGTACGGGATGCGATGGCCTGCGGACCGGCGGCGGCGAAGCTCGCCGGCATCCTGCAACAGATCAGTGCTGATCCGAAACAATCCGCTCGCGCATGATGTGATCGATGCGCTCGCGCAGCATCATCAGGCTGCCGTCGATTCCAAGACGCAGCTCGTGGTTGGCGAACTGCAGCAGGGGATAGACCTTGTCCACCAGCAGGTGGGTCTGCTCGGCCAGCTTGCCGGTCTCGCCCGACTTCAGCAGCACCAGGGCCTCTTCCACCGACAGCAGGTTCTTCGGCCGCGGTAACTGCCCCGTGCCGCCGCCACCGGCCGCCACCGGCTCCTCGAAGATCAGCTTGTTGCCGCCGCTGGCCATGGCCTTGTTGAGCCGCGTCTCGGCCACCTTCAGCATCTCGTCGAAATCGAGGTCGGCCGACAGCGTCGGCGAGACCAGGCCCGCACTCATGGTCATGCGGAAACGGGTGTTGCCGATGCGGTAACCCGTCTTCTGCATGAGCTGATGGATGCGATTGGCGATCTTGCGTGCGGTGTGCTCGTCGGCACCCGGCATGAGCACGCCGAACTGCGCGAGCCCGATGCGGGCCACGGTATCTTCCTGACGCACCGAGTTGGCGATGATCCGGGCCACGTTGACCAGGATCTTCTCGGCGATCTCGCGGCCCTTCTTCTTGAACAGCACGTCGTACTTGTCCACCGACATGCGCAGGATGGACAGGGGCTTGTCGTGGCGCAGGGCGAAGGAAATGAGCTCGGAGCCGTGCTGCTTGAAGTAGAGCTTGTTGGCCAGACGCGTGAGCGGGTCGATGGTCGACTGCGTCTCGATGATGTTGCGCGCGTCTTCCAGCTTGCGCGTGGTCTCGTCGAACTTGACGCTGGCCCGGGCGCGGGCCTTGAGCTGCATGGCGTCGAAGGGCTTGGTGATGAAGTCGGTGGCGCCGAGCATCATCGCCTGACGATGCATGCGCTCGTCGTCGTTGTGCCCGGTGATGATGACCACCGGCAGCTGGTTGATGCGGCTGTGGATGGATTCGCGGATCTGGCGCAGCAGCTCGAAGCCGTTCATCTTCGGCATCACCAGGTCCGAGAACACGGCCTGGATGTCCTGATCCTCGGCGATGCGCTTCCAGGCCTCCTTGCCGTCCTCGGCCTCGATCACGTCGAAGTCCTGCACCAGCAGGCGGCGCATGGCGCGCCGCATCGTCTTGGAATCGTCGACGATGAGGATGCGCTGCTTCTTGATCTCGACCTGTGCGTCGGCCTCCATCCGGCCTCCCTCTTTCTGCTGCGCGATGCCCCATGAGGGGGCAGTCAACCTAGCAGCATGTTAGCACCCGTGAGCGGGGTTGGGGAGGCAGGCCCCGGAACCCCGTCACAGATGCAGGATGGCCCTACTTGGGCTGGCGCGAGGCGCGCTTGCGGTCGTTCTCGGAGAGCATCTTCTTGCGCAGGCGGATGTGGTTGGGGGTCACCTCCACCAGCTCGTCGTCGTCGATGAACTCCAGCGCCTGTTCCAGGCTCATGCGGATCGGCGGGGTGAGGATCAGGTTCTCGTCGGTGCCGGCGGCGCGGATGTTGGTCAGCTGCTTGGCCTTGAGCGGGTTCACCACCAGGTCGTTGTCACGCGAGTGGATGCCGATCACCATGCCCTCGTAGACCTCTTCCCCGGGGCCGATGAACAGGCGGCCACGGTCCTGCAGGTTGAACAGGGCGTAGGCCAGGACCTTGCCCGGGCCGTTGGCGATGAGCACGCCGTTGATGCGGTTGCCGAAGCTGCCCTTCTTCACCGGGCCGTAGTGGTCGAACACGGAGTAGATGAGACCGGTGCCCTGGGTAGCGGTCATGAACTCGGTACGGAAGCCGATCAGGCCGCGCGAGGGGATGATGTAGTCCAGGCGCACGCGCCCCTGGCCGTCCGGGACCATGTTCTTGAGGTCGCCGCCGCGGGTGCCGAGCTTCTCCATCACACCGCCCTGGTGATTCTCCTCCACGTCCACGGTGAGCTGCTCGTAGGGCTCCTCGCGCACGCCGTCCACCTCGCGCAGGATGACCTCGGGACGTGACACGCCCAGCTCGTAACCCTCGCGGCGCATGTTCTCGATGAGCACGGACAGGTGCAGCTCGCCGCGACCGGAGACACGGAACTTGTCCGGGTCGTCGGCCTGCTCGACGCGCAGCGCCACGTTGTGCAGCAGCTCGCGCTCCAGGCGCTCCTTGATCTGGCGGCTGGTGATGAACTTGCCGTCCTTGCCGGCGAACGGCGAGGTGTTGACCTGGAAGGTCATGCTCACGGTCGGCTCGTCGACGGTCATCGGCGCCAGGGCCTCGACCGCGCCCGGGTCGCAGAGGGTGTCGGAGATGAACAGCTCCTCGATGCCGGTGAAGGCGATGATGTCGCCGGCGGTGGCCTCCTGCACCTCGATACGGTCCAGGCCGAGGAAGCCGAAGATCTGCAGCATGCGGCCGTTGCGGCGCTTGCCGTCACGGTCGACGATGGCCACCGAGCTGTTCGGCTTGATGCGTCCGCGGGTGATGCGGCCGATGCCGATCACGCCCACGTAGCTGTTGTAGTCGAGCTGCGAGACCTGCATCTGGAACGGGCCCTCGATGTCGACCTGCGGCGGGTGCACCTTGTCGACGATGGCCTGGAACAGCGGGGTCATGTCGCCCTCGCGCACGGTCTCGTCGAGGCCGGCGTAGCCGTTCAGGCCCGAGGCGTAGATCACGGGGAAATCGAGCTGCTCGTCGGTCGCCCCCAGGCGGTCGAACAGGTCGAAGGTCTGGTCCAGCACCCAGTCCGGGCGCGCGCCCGGGCGGTCGATCTTGTTGATGACCACGATGGGCTTGAGGCCGCGGCCCAGCGCCTTCTGCGTGACGAAACGGGTCTGCGGCATGGGGCCGTCCACCGCGTCCACCAGCAGCAGCACCGAGTCGACCATCGACAGCACGCGCTCCACCTCGCCGCCGAAGTCGGCGTGTCCGGGGGTGTCGACGATGTTGATGTGGTAGTCGCCCCAGTTGATGGCCGTGTTCTTGGCCAGGATGGTGATACCGCGCTCCTTCTCCAGGGCATTGGAGTCCATCGCGCGCTCCTCGAGCTGGGTGCGCTCGTCGAGGGTCTGCGACTGTTTCAGGAGCTGGTCTACCAGGGTGGTCTTGCCATGGTCGACGTGGGCGATGATGGCGATATTGCGGAGATTTTCGATCACGGGACGTTCCGGGGGGCGTAGAATGAAGGTCGCGTATTATACTTGATCGACGGCGTCAACGCCTGAAAAATCGCGACGAGAACAAGAAAAAATCGGGACAGCCCACCATGCCCTCCACCACGCACCTGACCGACAGGCGGCACCTGCACACCCGGGGATACCGGCCGCTGCTCTGGCTGCTGGCCCTCGCCCTGCTGCTGCCGGCGGCCGCCCTGGCGCAGGAGCCCGCCACGCCGGAATGGACGCGCGAGGCCACCCGCAGCCTGGAGGCCCTCGAAAAGCGCCTGCTGCCGGTCGACCCGGATACCGCCGATACCAAGGCCATTGGCGACGCCCTGCGCGAGGTCGGCGCCCTGCGTACCCAGGCGCAGGAGTGTGTGACCACGGCCGAAGAGGGCATCCAGCAGATCGATGCCACCCTCGCGTCACTGGGCGAGGCCAGCAAGGGGGAGTCGGCCGAGGTGGCGCGCGAGCGCCGTGAACTCGCCCAGCAGCGCAGCGCCCGCGAACAGACCCTCTCCAGTTGCCGGCTGCTGGGGGTGCAGGCCCAGCGCCTCACCGATGCCCTGAGCCAGGGCCAGCAGAGCCTGCTGGCCCGCCGCCTGCTCGCACAGGGCCCCGACGCCTGGGCCGTGGTCCGGGCCAACCTCGCCGAACCGGGCCAGTGGCTCACCTCCTTCATGCAGCTGCTCACGCTGGAGGCGGACCGGGGGTTGCCCAGCTCGCGCCAGTGGCTGCTGGCCCTGGGCCTGCTGGCCCTGGGCGCCGGCGCCGGACTGGGCCTGCGCCGGCTGCTGTTCCGCGGCAGGGCAACGGCCCATGCCCGCGAAGGCATCGCCGCCCACTTCGCCCTGGCACTGGGCGTGCAGGTCCGGCGCGACCTGCCGCGCTGGCTGGCCCTGGCCCTGCCGGCCGGCTACCTGCTCGTCATCCTGCCGGCCTCGCCCCCGCCCTTCGTCACCGCGGCCGCGGTGGGCCTGGCGCTGTTCGTGCTGCTGCTGTCGCTGATCGGCCTGCTGCTCACCCCCCGCGAACCGGCCATCGACTGGCTCATGCAGCCCGCCGGGACGGCCCGCGCCCTGGGCCGCCGCCTCAAGGTGATGGCCGCCCTGGGCCTGATCGGCTACCTGCTGTTCGTGACCAGCCTGCGCCAGGCGCTGACCCCGGACCTCTACCTGCTGGCACGCGGCATCTTCGTCACCGTGCTCATCCTCAACCTGGTGGACATCGTCTGGATCGTGCGCCGCGCGAGCTGGAGCGTGCTCGGCCGCCTGCCCCGCCTGGCGCTGATGCTGGCCCTGCTCGGCGTGCTGCTGGCCGAATACCTGGGCTATCGCAACCTCGCCGGCTACCTGCTCGGCGGGATCATGGGCAGCCTCTTCGCCATCGCGCTGGCCGTGCTCGCCAGCGTCCTGCTCACCGACCTGTACAACGGCATCGACGAGGGCCGCCTGGGCTGGCAGCGCCGCCTGCGCGCCCGTCTGGGCCTGAAGGAACACGAGCTCGTGCCCGGCCTCACCTGGCTGCGGCTGTTCTCGCTGGTGGTGATCTGGGGGCTCCTCGTCATCTGGCTCACGGCCATCTGGGGCTTCTCCCAGCAGGGGCAGAGCCTGCTCATCCCCTACCTGCTCAACGGCTTCACCGTCGGCTCGCTCACCATCGTGCCCACCTATCTGCTCGGCGGCCTGCTGGCCTTCGCCCTGCTGCTCAACCTCTCCCGCTACGTCAAGCAGCGCCTGATCCCGCGCTGGCTCCGGCACACGCGCATGGACCAGGGGGCACGCGAGGCCGTGGCGGCGGTGACCGGCTACACGGGCATCGCCGTGGCGGCGCTCATCGCCCTGTCCATCGCCGGCTTCGAGATGCAGAACCTGGCCATCATCGCCGGCGCCCTGTCGGTGGGCATCGGCTTCGGCCTGCAGAACATCGTCAACAACTTCGTCTCCGGCCTGATCCTGCTGTTCGAGCGCCCCATCCGCCGCGGCGACTGGATCGTCGCCGGCAACACCGAGGGCTTCGTCAAGAGCATCAACATCCGCTCCACCCAGATCGAGACCTTCGACCACGCCGACGTGATCGTGCCGAACTCGGAACTCATCTCCCAGCAGGTGACCAACTGGATGCTGGCCGACCGGTACGGCCGCGTGGTGGTACCGGTGGGCGTGTCCTACGACTCCGACCCGGAGCAGGTGCGCGACATCCTGCTCGAGATCGCCGAGGCACATCCGCTGGTGCTGAAAAACCACCACACGCTGCCGGGACCCAACGTCCTGTTCCGGCAGTTCGGCGACAGCTCACTGGACTTCCAGCTGCGCTTCTTCATCACCCAGGTGGACCAGCGCCTGAACACCATCAGCGAGATCAACTTCGAGATCTTCCGCGCCTTCAAACGCGAGGGCATCGAGATCCCCTTCCCGCAGCGCGATCTGCACCTGCGCAGCTGGCCGGGGCGCGAGGGCGGGGCCGACAACCCCACCCTGCCGCCACCGGACTGATCCCGGTTGTTGGCGGGCGGCCGGGGCGCTGGGTATAGTGGGCGCACCCGCAAAGACAGACAGCCCCATGAGCCAGCAGAACGCCCCCGACCAGGAACCGACCCCCTACGAACGCCTCGGCGGCGATGCCGCCGTGCGTCGCCTCGTGGACCGCTTCTACGCACTGATGGACACCCTGCCCGAGACGTATGAAATCCGCCGCCTGCACCCGCAGGACCTCTCGGGCTCGGCCGACAAGCTCTACAAGTTCCTCTCCGGCTGGCTGGGCGGCCCGCCCCTGTACTGGGACGAATACGGCCACCCCATGCTGCGCCGCCGGCACCTGCCCTTTCCCATCGGCGAGGCCGAGCGCGACCAGTGGCTGCTGTGCATGAACCAGGCGCTGGACGAACAGGTGGCGGACAGGGAACTGCGCGAGGCCCTCAAGCGCGCCTTCTTCGGCACCGCCGACCACATGCGCAACCGCGGCTGACGTGACCACCCTCGCCCGCGCCCTGCCGGGGCTGGCCCGCGCGCCCTTCCTGTTGCTGGCCCTGGTGGCCTGGGCCATCGGCGCGGCCGCCGCCTGCTGGCTGCCGGGAGCCGTGCATGCCGGCCATGCCCTGCTCGCCCTGCTGGCCGCGGTGCTCGCCCACACGGCGGTCAACAGCCTCAACGAGTACCACGACTTCCGCAGCGGACTGGATCTGCACACCACGCGCACGCCCTTCAGCGGGGGCAGCGGGGTGCTGCCGCGCCGGCCGCAGTGGGCCCCGCTGGCCCTGGGCCTGGGCCTGGTCACCCTGCTCGCGAGCTGCGTCATCGGCCTCTACCTCCTGCACGCCGGCGGGCCGGCCGCACTGGTGCTGGGCCTGGTCGGCGTGGTGCTGGTCGCCACCTACACCCCCTGGCTCAACCGCAACCCCTGGCTCTGCCTGCTGGCCCCCGGGATCGGCTTCGGCCCGGTGATCGTCGCCGGCACCGGCGTGGTGCTCACCGGCGAGCCGGACCCGCGCCTGCTCGTCGCCTCGCTGCCCATGCTGTTCCTCGCCAGCAACCTGTTGCTGCTGAACCAGCTGCCGGACCGGGAGGCGGATGCCGGCGCGGGCCGGCGCCACCTGCCCATCGTCATCGGGCCCCGGGGGAGCCTGTATGTGTTCGGGGGATTCCTGCTGGCGGCCTATGCGAGCCTGGGGCTCGGCTGGGCGTTCGGGCTGCTGCCGGCCGGGGCACTGGCGGGGCTTGCGACCCTGCCGCTGGGGATCGTGGTGTGGCGCGGGGCCTGGCGCCACCACGCGGATGTCGCACGGCTGACGCCGGTGCTGGGACAGAACGTGCTGCTGGTACTGGGTACCGGCGGCCTGCTGGCCGCCGGGCTGCTGCTCTCGGCCTGAGACGCCGGCTTAGCGCACCTCGCCGATGCTCTCGCGGGCGATGCGGAAGAGCTCGTCCTCCTCGCCCTCCAGATTCTTCACCAGCCGCTTCCAGTGCGGGAAGAGGTTCTCCTCCTCGCGATACTCGTGCTTGGCGAGCTGCCCGGAGAGCATGGCGAAGAAGGGCGCCAGCATGCCGGCATCACCCATGCCCTCGTCGATCAGCTCCTCCATCATCACCGTCTGCTCCAGGATCTGCTCGTGCTCGCGCACCATGATGGAGGTCGGGTCGTCGCCGGCCGGGCTGCGCGGCAGGTCGAAGCGCGGCGCGAGGATCTCGTCCTCCAGGCTCAGGTGCCTGCGCAGGGCGGCCGCGTACTCGCGAAAGTACGGCAGCGCCTCTTCGATCTTGTTGGCGTTGGTCAGGTGCAGGGCATTGGCAAAGAGCTTGTCGATGCGCAGGTGGTCGCGGGTCAGCAGGTCGATGAGGTCGGCGGCGTCCACGTCGTCGCGGCGCTTCACGCTCACCGTCCACACCGGCGGTCCGGCCTCCGTCACCTCCCAGTGGATGCCCCGGCGCAGCTGGATCTCCAGGCTCTTCATCAGGACGGAGGGCTCCTCGGCGAGCCGCAGGGTGGCGTCCTCGCCATGGCGCAGCTCGCGCAGTTCATAGAAGGCGTAGCTGTGGGGGGCCATCCCCAGGTCGGCGGCGGTCAGATCGATCAGGCGTGTGGACATCGGCAAACCTCGAATCGGGAATACATCGGGCAGGGCCAGCACCATACCACCGGCAGGGGGCCGGTGAAACGCGGGCATTAACCCCGATCCGCGTCCATCGCGCAAGTAACCCCGCCATACCCGTGGACTTGTACGGGTTGCGGCCCGGATAAAAGATGCACATGATATACATCAAAGAAACATATGGCAGCGAGCTGCTACGTTATACCCAACACCACGGAAAACCGGATCACGCATGCACAAGCGCAACCGCCTCTTCATCACCCTGGCCCTGGTCTACGCCCTGATCGGCGGCCTGATCTCGCTGTCCTGGCTGGCCTGGCCGGGGCTCATCCCCGGCAACGTGCCGCGCCTGCACGGCCACGTGATGCTGCTGGGCTTCATGGCCATGATGATCTACGGCGTGGGCCTGCACGTGCTGCCGCGCTTCTCCGGCCGGCCCCTGTTCTCCGAGCGCATGGCCAACGGGCAGCTGTGGGTGAGCAACATCGGCCTGTGGCTGATGGCCGCCGGCTGGATCGTGCTGGACAACCGCCTGGTGGGGCTCGGCGGGCTGCTGAGCTGGATCGGCATCGGCATGTTCACCGGCAACATCCTGCTCACCGTGCGCCACTACGGACCGAAGGGGGCATAGCCATGGGCAAGACCGAATACCGCGGCTGCGAGCTGCCGGACGACCTGCTCTACGACCTGGACTACGTCTGGGCGCGGCCGGAGGACGACGGCACCTTCACCCTGGGCATCACCGACCCCGCCCAGACCATGGCCGGACGCGTGCAGTACTTCCGCTTCCGCAAGGAGGGCTCGCACCGCGAGGCCGGCAAGCCGGTGGCACGGCTGGAGTCGGGCAAGTGGGCCGGCGGCATCCCCACCCCCTTCGACGGCACCATCGTGCGCATCAACCCGGCGGTGGAAAAGGACCCGGGGCTGGTGAACGTCGCCCCCTACAGCGATGCCTGGCTGGTGGTGATGAAGCCCGACGATCCGCAGCAGGCCTACGAGCGCCTGACCACCGGCGCCGAGGCCATGGATGCCCTGCGCGCCTGGATCGACCGCTACGACCTGCAGTGCATGCGCTGCGCGGACTGACACAGAGGAGCGACCGATGAAAGTCGAACTGGTGGTCTCCGAGTGGTGCCAGACCTGCCATCAGGCCGAGAAGGTCTGGCGCGGCATCGCCGAGAAGAAGGCCATCGACTTCGCGGTGGTGGACATGGGGCAGCCGGAGGGGCGCGAGCTCGCCACACGGCTGCGCATCCGCTCCATCCCCGCCATCGTGCTGGATGGTGAACTGGCACAGATCGGCGTGCACCCGGAGGGCGAGTGCCTGAAGCTGGTGGCGGGCGCCGCCGATCGTCAGGCCGGCGGGGCGCGCCACGTGGGTCTCGGCCTCAGCCCGGCCAGTCGCGCCGCCATCCTGGCCGCCATGGCCTACCTCTTCATCGCCGGCGGCTTCCTGCCCTTTGGCGGGCTGTTCGGCGAAGGCAGTGCGCGGCCACTGCCGCTGCACCTGTTCACGGTCGGCTTCATGACCTTCCTGGTCTACGGCCTGGCCGAACACATGCTGCCCCGCTTCACCGGCAACCCCATCCGTGGCGGGGCCTGGAGCCTCGGCCAGCAGGGGCTGGCCCATCTCGGGCTGTGGCTGCTGCTGACGGGGTTCGGCCTCGGCCGGCAGGGCCTGTCCGTGGCCGGCGCCGCGCTGCTCTGGCTCTCACTGCTCGTCTTCGCCCTGCGGCTGTGGCCGGTGCTGTGGCCACGCCGCGGCGGGGACGACGGGCAGATTCCCATCCACCGCGAAACCTGACAGGACAGCCCATGCCGCGCATCCCCCCTCTGTTGCTCATCACCTGCCTGGCCCTCGCGCCCGTCGCACAGGCCGAAACGGCAGCACAAAGACCGGGCGTCGCCGACCCCGACCGGCGCGAGATCATCGCCATGGACCCGGCCGGGCGCGACCTGGTGCTCACCGAGATGCGCCTGTTCCTGGAGGGGGTGCAGCAGATCACGGCGGGCCTGGCCACCGAGGACATCGACGCCGCCATCGCGGCGGCTCGCCGGCTCGGCCTGGGCATGGCCCAGGACGTGCCGCCGGCGGTCAGAGAGCAGTTGCCGATGGCGTTCCGTCAGCTCGGCCGCGCCACCCACGCCGACTTCGACCAGATCGCCATGGACCTGGAGACCCTGGGCGATACGCAGCATGCCCTGCGCCAGCTCGGCGACACGCTCAACAAGTGCATCGCCTGCCACGCCACCTGGCGTATCGAGATGGTGGACACGGGCCGCGGCCTGCGGCCCTGAAGCAACGGCAGCGGGGTACTCAGCTGTTGGCCAGGCGGGCCAGCAGCTCCTCGGCCGTAGGCTGGCCCGGGGCGGGCGGCATCTGCAGATGGAAACCCTGCTGTGCGAGGTTCTCCCGTACCTTTGCCGGATCCTCCTGGGCGAGCCGGCGCCCGGGCGTGAGCTCGAACTCCAGCGCGAAGGCCGGGGTGCCGAAGAGCTTGAGCAGCCCCTCGGGCAGCGCGTCGAAGGCGTCCTTTTCCGGCAGATAGAGATAGGTATCGGCCCGCAGCGTGCTGCGGTAGACATAGACTTGCATGTGACTGGACCCGAAGCGGTTGATCAGAGGCCGGGCATTCTAGCGCGAATCGCCCGGCCTGTCGGTCGCGAAGCCGACGCCCGTCACTCGCTGGGCGCCGGCGGCGGCAGCACCACCGGCGCGGAGACCGGTTCGGCGGGAGCCGGGGCCGGCTCGGCTGCCGGGGAGGCCTGCTCGGCTGCCGGGGAGGCCTGCTCGGGTGCCGGGGCGGGCGGTGGCGGGGTGCAATCCAGCGAGGCCGGCACCGGCCCGCGTTCGCGCTCGTAGACCTCGATGCGTTCGAGCTCGCTGTAGCGGTACTCGAAATTCACGATGCCGCCCTGCACGAACTGCTCGATGCTCAGCGAGCTGTCGCCCGCGGCGGCGAGCCGCCCCTCCACCACCTTGCCTTCCCGGGTCTTCAGGCGCAGCGGCTTGGCCTCGCGCCCCGGCAGGTCGGCCGGGCAGACGGGGTACCACAGTCGCTTGACCGTCTCGACGGGGATGGACTTCACGTCCTCCGGCGGCAGCGGCTGGATCTCGAAGCCCTCGATGAAATCCGAGCGCTCCAGCACCGACTCGCTGGTATCGATGCCGGCGGCTTCGACCTCGGCCTGATTCGGGGCCTCGACCTCGCCCTTCGCCTTGACCGGCATCTTGATCTCCGGCACCTCGACACCGACCTCGCCACCCACCCGCTTGGCCGTCTGGCTCACGGCCTCGTCGGCCCCGCCATAAAAGGCCACGGCCACGGCCAGGGCACCGGCCACCAGCAGCAGGAAGCCGTTGCGGGTCTTGTTCTCGGTCCAGGCGGAGGCGACGTAGTAGAAGTTGACCACCGGCACCAGGCCGAGCAGGCCCATGATCAGGCTGCGCCGGTAGGCCGAGGAGGCGATCATGAGATTGCCCAGCACGAAGACGGCGATGCCCGCCCAGGCGACGATATTGACCAGCGTGTCGTTCATTCCCCATCCCTTTGTATTGCACGCCCGATGAAATCCGGCGGATGACCCAAGGGTAATACCAGAATCATGCCACGCACACCACCCTTCGGGGATGAAGCCGCGATGTCCTGCACCCCTCAGTCCTCGAGATAGGTGTATCCCTCGAGTCCGGCCTTGAGCTCGGCCACCAGCTGCTGACGCTTGTCGGCATCGATGGCGAGCGCATCGACCTTGTCCTTCAGCGCGCCCAGCAGGGCGTCGGTGTCGAAGTGCACGTAGCGCAGCAGCTCGTCGACGGTGTCGCCGTACTCGGGCTCGACCAGGCGATAGCCGTCATCGGTGAGTGCCACGTTGATCGAGTCGGTATCTCCGAACAGGTTGTGCAGGTCGCCCAGGATCTCCTGGTAGGCGCCCACCAGGAAGATGCCGATGAGATAGTCCTCCTCCGGACCCACGGCATGCAGCGGCAGGGTGGGCTCGATGCCGTCGTCCTCCACGTAGCGATCGATGCGCCCGTCCGAGTCGCAGGTCAGGTCCTGCAGCACGGCGCGACGCGTGGGCCGCTGTTCCAGCCGGTTGAGCGGCATGATGGGAAAGATCTGCTCGATGGCCCACACGTCCGGAATGGACTGGAATACCGAGAAGTTGCAGAAGTACTTGTCGGCCAGCTTCTCGTTGAGCTCGTCGCGGATCTCGCGCTGCACCCGGCTCTGTCCTTCCATGCCCTCGAGCAGGCGGCGGCAGATGGCGAAGTAGAGCTCCTCGGCCCGGGCCCGCTGCTCCAGCGTGAACACGCCATGGGCGTACATGGACTGCGCCTCGGTGAGCCAGTGGGCGGCGTCGTGGTAGACCTCGGTGGGCGAGACGCCTCCGGCATTCTCATACAGCGCCCACAGGTCCTGCAGGATGGCCGGTTCGCCCGGCTCGGTCGGCGGCGCGGGCTCGTCCATGCCCAGGCGCTCGATATCGGTGACATTGGTGATGAGCACGGCGTGGTGCGCCGTCATGGCGCGGCCGGACTCGGTGAAGACCTCGGGATGCGGCAGGCCGTGTTCCTCGCAGGTCTCGTGCAGGGTGCGCACGATATTGCGCGCGTATTCCTGCACGCTGTAGTTCATGGAGCAGTAGTGGCGTGAACGCGTGCCCTCGTAGTCGATGCCGAGCCCGCCGCCCACGTCCACCACGCGGATGTCGGCGCCCAGGCGGCGCAGCTCCTGGTAGAAGCGCGCGGCCTCGCGCATGCCGCGCTGGATGTCGCGGATGTTGGCGATCTGCGAGCCCATGTGAAAGTGCAGCAGGCCCATGCAGTCCAGCATGTCCTCCTCGCGCAGGCGATGCAGCAGGCGCAGGGCCTGGGCGGCGGAGAGCCCGAACTTGGCCTTCTCGCCCCCCGTGTTCTGCCACTTGCCGGCGCCGATGGAGGCCAGGCGCACGCGCATGCCCAGCAGGGGGCGCACGCCCAGGTCGCGCGCCTCCTGGAGGACGAGTTCGAGCTCGGAGGGCTTTTCCACCACGATGTAGATGCGCTGGCCGAGCAGCCGGCCGAGTAGCGCCAGGCGCAGGTATTCGCGGTCCTTGTAGCCGTTGCAGACGATCACGCCGCCGGGGCGCGCCAGCGCCAGCACCGCCAGAAGCTCCGGCTTGCTGCCCGCCTCCAGGCCCACGCGGCTGCCGCCGTGGGCGAGGATCTGCGCCACCACGCTGCGCTGTTGGTTGACCTTGATGGGATAAACGGCGGTGTAGCCGCCCCGGTAGTCCACCTCGTCCATGGCCTGGCCGAAGGCGCTGCACAGGGTGTCGACACGGTCGTGCAGCACATCCTCGAAGCGCACCAGGGCCGGCAGGCGCAGCCCCTGTTCGCGCAGCTCGCCGGCCAGGCGGTGGAGATCCACCGCGGGGGCGGCGTCGCGCCGTGCCCGCATGGCGACGTGACCCGCCTCGTTGACGGTGAAATAGCCACCGCTCCAGTTGTCGATGCCGTAGAGCTGCCGGGACCTGTCGAGTGTCCAGTCTGTCATCTGCCTGACCTTAAGATTGGGGCAACGGTGGCCCGCCGCCGGGATGTCGTGCGTATAATACCGTTTTTGCCTACCGCCATAGGGGAGCGTTTCGCATGTCGCTGGATGATCGCTGGTTCACCGAAATCCACGCCGCCGAGGGTTCGGCGTTTTCGCTGAAGATCAAGGCGAAGCTGCACGAGGAGCAGACGCCCTTCCAGAAGATCGAGATCTATGACACCGAGACCTACGGCAAGCTCATGATCATCGACGGCTGCACCATGGTCTCGACCTACGACAACTTCCTCTACCACGAGATGATGAGCCACCCGGTGCTGTTCAGCCACCCGAATCCGAAGCGCGTGGTCATCATCGGCGGCGGCGACTGCGGCACCCTGCGCGAGGTGCTCAAGCACCCGGGCATCGAGTCGGCCGTGCAGGTGGACATCGACGAGCGCGTCACGCGCCTCTCCGAACAGTACTTCCCCGAGCTCTGCGAGTCCAACGGCGACCCGCGCGCCACGCTCCTGTGGGAGGATGGCATCAAGTACGTGAAGGAGCTGGCGCCCGGCTCGGTGGACGTGGTCATCGTCGACAGCACCGACCCGGTGGGGCCGGCCGAGGGCCTGTTCTCGCGCCCCTTCTTCGAGGACGTGCACCGGGCGCTGGCGCCCAACGGCCTGGTGGTGCAGCAGAGCGAGTCGCCGCTGTATCACAGCGACCGCATCATCAAGCCCATGCACGACATGATGCGCGCGGCGGGCTTCCTCGACGTCATGACCATCACCTTCCCGCAGCCGCTGTACCCGAGCGGCTGGTGGAGCGCCACCCTCGCCTGCAAGGACATGCCGGTGATGTTCAGCCGCGAGGAGCAGGCCGAGGAGCTGCCGTTTGCCACCGAGTACTACAATGCCGCGGTGCACCGAGCCGCCTGCGCGACGCCGAACTTCATGCTGAAGAAGCTGATGGGCTGACGCCGCCCCCACACCGATACGACAGGGCCCCGGGAGACCGGGGCCTTTTTCTTCTGCGCCGACTCACGTCCGGGGCGTCAGGCCCGCGCCTTCAGGCGGTCCAGCCGCAGCCGCTGGCGCTCGTCGAACAGGCGCCGCGAGGCCAGCCACAGGGCGGCCAGCACACCGAAGCCCGTGCCCACCGCGATCAGGAACAGGATCATGATCTGGTACTTCACCGCCTCCACCGGCGGCGCGCCGGCCAGGATCTGACCCGTCATCATCCCCGGCAGACTCACCACGCCCGAGGCCGCCATGGCATTGATGATGGGCGTGAGCCCGGCCCGTGCGGCGTCCCTGCGCGGCTCGGCAATCGCCTGCGCCCAGGTCACCCCCGTCAGCAGCCGCCCCTCGATCTCGCGTCGCTGCCGCCAGGCCGCGTCGGTCAGCCGCTCCATGGCCACCGCGATCCCGGTCATGGTGTTGCCGAGGATCATGCCCAGCAGCGGGATGGCGTACTGCGGCTCGTACCAGGGCGTGGGCGCGACGATCACCATCAGCGCCAGCAGGGTCACGCTGAAGGAGGAGACGAACATGGACACCGCGCCCACGCCGTAGCCCCAGACCCCGGCGAAGCGCCGCTTCTGTCGCGCCAGTACCTCGTAACCGGCCATGGCCAGCATGAACAGGCCGATCAGCGCCACCCAGCCCCAGTGGCCCACGTCGAAGACGAACTTCAGCACCAGGCCCACCAGCAGCAGCTGCACCGTGGCACGTACGGCCGCCACCAGCAGGCTGCGCGCCTGACCCAGCCCCAGGGCGAGATTGACCCCGGCCAGGGCCAGCACCAGGGCCGCGGCGATGCCGAGCTCGACGACGGAGAGCTGTTCCATGTTCATCGCGTAACCCCGTTCATGGCCTGGCCCCGTTCATGCCGCCTGCCCCTCGCCGCGCGCATCGAGCACCAGCACCTGATCGGCCATGCGCTGCACCTCCGCCGGATCGTGGCTCACCCACAGCGCACAGGCGCCGTGTTCCTGCAGATAGGCGCGCACCAGCGCCTCCACCCGCGCCGCGTTGTCGTCGTCGAGGTTCGCGGTCGGCTCGTCCAGCAGCAGCACGCGCGGCCGGTTGGCGAGCACCCGCAGCAGCGCCAGGCGCTGGCGCTCGCCGCTGGACAGCCGCGTGACCTCCCAGTCCATCACCCCCGCGCGGAAACCCAGCGCCGCGACGTCCACCGCCGCGGGTTCGGGAAAGTGCGCGCCCACGGTCTCATGCCACCAGGCCGCCTCGGCCGGCAGCAGGCCCACCGCCCGCCGCCAGGCCGTCACGGGCATGGCCCGCCGCTCGACCCCCTCCAGCCACACCTCGCCCTCGCTGGGATCGAGATCCGCCAGCGCCCTCAACAGCTGCGACTTGCCAGCCCCCGACGGCCCGCGCAGCACCAGGCACTCGCCCGCAGCGACCGCGAAGCTCACCGGGCCGAACAGGGCGGTTTTCAGATCGATGGCCTGGAACATGGGGTGGTAGCGGTGGCTCGTGACGTGATAACGGGCCAACGGTAGCGGGTTGGGGGCAAGGGATGCAACTGGGTGGTCCGTGGTTCATTGTAAAGGCTTAGGGCGCAAGCAAGGGGATGACGAATGTCGAACAACGGACAAAAAAAGACGGGCCCCGAAGGGCCCGTCTGTGCTGACTACCTTGGTTAAGGCAGGTGTTACTTCTTGCTGCCGGTGAACTCCGGATAGGCTTCCATCCCGCATTCGGAGAAGTCGGCACCGGCGTACTCGTCTTCCTCGGAGATGCGCAGACCCATGATCATCTTGATGATGAACCAGACGATCAGGGAGGCCACGAACACCCAGATGAAGATGGTGAGCGCACCGAGGATCTGGCCGCCGAAGGAGGCACCGTCGTTGGTGAGCGGCACCAGCAGCAGGCCGAGCAGACCCACCACACCGTGCACCGAGATCGCACCGACCGGGTCGTCGATCTTGAGCTTGTCCAGGGCGATGATGGAGAACACCACGATGGTACCCGCGACGGCACCGAAGACGGAGGCCAGCAGCGGGGTGGGCGTGGAGGGCTCGGCGGTGATCGCCACCAGGCCGGCCAGGGCGCCGTTCAGCGTCATGGTGAGGTCGGCCTTGCCGAACATCAGGCGGGCGACGATCAGGGCGGCGACGGCACCGGCGGCGGCGGCGGCGTTGGTGTTGAGGAACACCATGGCCACGGCGTTGGCGGAGGCGATATCACCCAGCTTCAGCACGGAACCGCCGTTGAAGCCGAACCAGCCCATCCACAGGATGAAGGTACCCAGGGTGGCGAGCGGCAGGTTGGCGCCCGGGATGGCGTTGATCTGGCCGTTCGGGCCGTACTTGCCCTTGCGCGGACCGAGCAGCAGCACACCGGCGAGCGCGGCGGCCGCACCGGCCATGTGCACGATGCCGGAACCGGCGAAGTCGGAGAAGCCGGCGTCACCCAGGTTGAACATGCCGAACACGTCCTTGCCACCCCAGGTCCAGCCGCCTTCCATCGGGTAGATGAAACCGGTCATCACCACCGCGAACAGCAGGAAGGCCCAGAGCTTCATGCGCTCGGCCACCGCACCGGAGATGATGGACATGGCCGTGGCGACGAACACCACCTGGAAGAAGAAGTCCGAGGCGCCGGAGTAGACCGAGTCGCCGTCGAAGCCGGCCTCGGCCGAGGCGGCCAGGGTGTCCGCGACGTAGCTGTCGCCGACCACCGCGCTGGAGACGAACCAGCCACCGTCATACATGATGTCGTAACCGACGATCAGGTACATGATGCAGGCGATGGAGTACAGCGCGACGTTCTTGGTGAGGATCTCGGTCGTGCTCTTGGAGCGGACCAGACCGGATTCGAGCATGGCGAAGCCGGCGGCCATCCACATGACCAGTGCGCCCGATACCAGGAAGTAGAAGGTATCGAGTGCGTATTGCAGTTCGAAGATTTGGTTTTCCACGTTAGATTCCTCCGCTAACCAGAGTTCGTTTACAGCGCATCGGGGCCGGATTCGCCCGTGCGGATGCGAATGGCCTGTTCAAGCGGATAGACGAAGATCTTGCCGTCGCCGATCTTGCCGGTATTGGCCGACTTGGTGATGGCCTCGATGACCTGATCGACCATGCCGTCGTCGATCGCCACTTCCAGCTTCACCTTCGGCAGGAAGTCCACGACATACTCGGCGCCGCGATACAGCTCGGTGTGACCCTTCTGACGGCCAAAGCCCTTCACCTCGGTCACGGTGATGCCCTGCACACCGATCTCGGAGAGGGATTCGCGCACATCATCGAGCTTGAAGGGCTTAATGATTGCAGTTACTAGCTTCATGGGTTGGTTCTCCTGTGCACACATTGCGTAAGCCGTCGTCCCGGCTGTCTGCTTGGCCCGGAACACCTGAACGGGTTAAGCGTCACGAGGGAAATTGCAGGATGCGTGCCATGTGTGAATCCCGCCGCAAAATGGCCCGCCAGGGGTGATCAGGGGGCGTTTTGCCCAAGCGCGGTGCGCGATGCCGGCGCATGCACCGTGCCCGCGCACCAGGGTGGTGCACGCCTGCCCTCAGGCGGCGCGGCGCGGCAACACGCCCTGTTCGATGATGAAATCGATGATGGCCGGCAGTCCCTGGCCGTCGCGCACGTTGGCGAAGACGAAGGGCTTGTCGCCGCGCATGCGGCGCGCGTCGTGCTCCATGACCTCCAGCGAGGCCCCGACATGGGGCGCGAGCTCGGTCTTGTTGATCACCAGCAGGTCGGAGCGGGTGATGCCGGGCCCGCCCTTGCGCGGGATCTTGTCGCCGGCACAGACGTCGATGACGTAGATGGTGAGGTCGGAGAGCTCGGGACTGAAGGTGGCGCTCAGGTTGTCGCCGCCGCTCTCGATGAAGACCAGGTCGAGGCCGGCGAAACGCCGGTTGAGTTCGGCCACGGCGGCGAGGTTGATGGAGGCATCCTCGCGGATGGCCGTGTGCGGACAGCCGCCGGTCTCCACGCCGATGATGCGCCCGTCTTCCAGCGCACCGTGACGCTGCAGGAACTGGGCGTCCTCCTGGGTGTAGATGTCGTTGGTGACCACGGCGATCTGGTAGTGATCGCGCATGGCCTTGCACAGGGCCTCGACCAGTGCCGTCTTGCCCGAGCCCACCGGTCCGCCGATGCCCACGCGCAGTGCCTTGTCCGGGTTCATGTCTCGCTCCGTTGTCCGTGTCTGATGCATGCCTGCCGGTCAAGACCGGAACAGGCGGGTGTACTGGGTCTCGTGCAGGGCGCTGGCCAGGGCCACGCCGGGGGCCGAGGCGCCGATGCACTCGTCCTCGATGGACAGGCCGAGCGTCACGGCCGCCTCGATGTCACCGCCCAGGGCCAGCAGCAGGCGCTGACCGTCGGTCTGGCCCAGGGGCACGAGCTTGACCGCCGCCGCCACCTGGTTTTCGCACCAGGCCCAGAGCAGCCCCTCGGCCGCCGCGCGTGCCGCGATGCCCCAGTGCACCGCCGCCAGCGCGAAGGCCAGGGCAAAGCTCGGCGCGGCTGTATCGAGTCCTGCCGCAGGCCGGATATCGAGGTCCACGAGCAGGCGCAGCAGCGCCGCACCCAGCTGCGCATCCTCGGCACGCAATTCGGCGGTCTCGCGACTGGCACGCAGCAGGGCGTTCCAGCGGTGCTGGGCAGGTGCGTCACCCGCGGCGCAGGCGGCGTGCAGGCGCAGGAACACGGGCACGTCGAGCCGCGCCTGCACCTCGCGCAGCTGCACGCCGATCCAGCCCTGCACCGCCTCACGCGTCTTCACCCAGCCGGCGTCGACGGCGTATTCCAGTCCACCGGAATAGGCATAGGCGCCCACCGGCAGCGCGGGGCTGATGAGCTGCCAGAGGCGCAGCTGGCTAGTGGTCGTGGGCGTGCCCGGCATGACCATGTGCCTGTTCGTGTACATGTCCATGTTGTGGCGCGTGGTGATGGCCGTGGTGATGACCGTGGCCACCGGCGTAGGCACCGGCCTCGGGCTCGAAGGGGGCCTGCTCGAAACGCACCACGAGACCGAGTGCGGCGACCATGTCGTCCAGCACGTGATCGTGCTGGTAGCGCAGCCAGCCGTCGCCGACCTGAAGCGGCATGTGCCGGTTGCCCAGGTGATAGGCCGCGCGCGCCAGAAGACGTGCATCGTCGGCCGCCACCGTGGAGACCGCCTCGGCGGCTGCGCATACGCCCACGAGCCGGCCGTCCACCGCCCGCAGCACGTCGCCCCCGCGCAGCACCGTGCCGCGCGGCAGCTGCACGGCCACCTCGCTGCCATCGTCGAGCGTGGCGCGAAAACGGCTCTTCTGTCGCCGATCGAAGGGCAGGGTCAGGGTCAGCGCAGGGGTTTCGGCTGGTGTCTCGATGCGTTCGTGGATGTGCAGCATGGCAGCCTCAGAACAGGAAATAGCGTTGGGCGAGCGGCAGCTCCACGGCCGGTTCGCAGATGAGCAGTTCGCCATCGGCGCGTACCTCGTAGGTCTGCGGGTCGACCTCGATGTGCGGCTGCCAGGCGTTGTGCACCATGTCGGCCTTGCGCACGCTGCGCGTGTCCTTCACCACGCCGATGCACGAGGCCAGGGCGAGCTGTTCGTGGATGCCGGCGGCCTGCGCCGCCTGCGAGAGGAAGGTCAGGCGCGTTGCGTGGCGCGCGCCGCCGAGTGCGCCGAACATGGTGCGGTAATGCACGGGCTGCGGCGTTGGGATGGAGGCATTGGGGTCGCCCATGGGCGCGGCCACGATCATGCCGCCCTTGATGATGAGCGAGGGCTTCGCGCCGAAGAAGGCCGGCTTCCACAACACCAGGTCGGCGAGCTTGCCCACCTCCACCGAACCGACCTCGTGGGCGATGCCGTGGGTGATGGCCGGGTTGATGGTGTACTTGGCGATGTAGCGTCGGGCGCGGAAGTTGTCGGCGCCGAGCGCTTCGTCCTCCGGCAGCAGCCCACGCTGCACCTTCATCTTGTGCGCGGTCTGCCAGGTGCGGCACACCACTTCGCCGACCCTCCCCATGGCCTGGGAGTCCGAGGCGATCATCGAGATCACCCCCATGTCCTGCAGGATGTCCTCGGCGGCAATGGTCTCGCGGCGGATGCGCGAGTCGGCGAAGGCCACGTCCTCGGGAATGTTGGGATCGAGATGGTGGCACACCATCAGCATGTCGAGGTGCTCGTCGATGGTGTTGACCGTGTAGGGCCGGGTCGGGTTGGTCGAGGACGGCAGCACGTAGGGCTTGGAACAAGCAATCAGGATGTCCGGCGCGTGACCGCCACCGGCGCCCTCGGTGTGGTAGGTATGGATCCCGCGCTCCTTGAAGGCGGCCAGCGTATCCTCGACGAAGCCCGACTCGTTGAGCGTGTCGGTATGGATGGCGATCTGTACGTCGTACTTTTCGGCCACGCTCAGGCAGGTGTCGATGGAAGCCGGCGTGGTGCCCCAGTCCTCGTGCAGCTTGAGACCGATGGCGCCGGCCTCGAGCTGCGCCTCCAAGGCTTCGGGCAGGCTGGCGTTGCCCTTGCCGAGCAGGCCGATATTCATCGGCAGCTCGTCCACCGCCTGTAGCATCCTGCCGATGTGCCAGGCGCCCGGCGTGCAGGTGGTGGCATTGGAGCCGGTGGCCGGCCCCGTGCCGCCGCCGAGCATGGTGGTGATGCCGCTCATCAGCGCCTCTTCCACCTGCTGGGGGCAAATGAAGTGGATGTGCGCGTCGATACCGCCGGCGGTGAGGATCTTGCCCTCACCGGCAATGATTTCGGTGCCGGGGCCGATGACGATGTCGACATCGGGCTGGGTGTCGGGATTGCCCGCCTTGCCGATGGCTGCGATACGGCCGGCCTGGATACCGACATCCGCCTTGACGATACCCCACCAGTCGAGGATCAGCGCGTTAGTGATCACGGTATCCATCACCGTATCGTCGAGGCGCTGGCTCTGGCCCATGCCGTCGCGGATCACCTTGCCGCCGCCGAACTTCACCTCGTCCCCGTAATGGGTCGCGTCGCGCTCGACTTCGATCCACAGTTCGGTGTCGCCCAGGCGTACCCGGTCGCCCACCGTGGGGCCATACATATCGGCATAGGCTTGGCGTGAAATCTTCATGAAGCGTCTCCATCCAGCTTACCCATCACCTCGCCGCGAAAGCCGTAGATATGGCGCGTGCCGGCAAAGGGAATCAGCGTGACCTCTCGCGTCTGGCCCGGCTCGAAGCGAATCGCCGTGCCCGCCGCCACGTCCAGGCGAAAACCACGCGCCTTGGTGCGGTCGAAGACCAGCGCCGGGTTGGTCTCGGCGAAGTGATAATGGGAGCCGACCTGGATCGGCCGGTCGCCGGTATTGGCCACCTCCACCGTGATCCGCTCGCGCCCGGCGCAGAGCTCGATCTCGCCGTCCTGTAATTGGTACTCCCCAGGAATCATGACGCCTCCTTAGCAACGTTGCGGAAATGAGCGAGCGACAGCCAGGCAAGGCGAACAGAGGCGAGCCAGCGGAGTTGACTGGGTGTTCAATGAGCATGGCGAGCCGATGTTCAACGCGGTATGGCCGAGCGCAGCCATTTCGACCTCCGCTAGACGATGGGTGTGTGGACCGTGACCAGATTCGTGCCATCGGGGAAGGTCGCCTCCACCAGCACCTCGTGCACCATCTCGGCTACCCCCTCCATCACATCGTCGCGGCCGAGGATCTCGCGGCCGTAGCTCATCAGCTC
>JAJLKJ010000051.1:0-27676 GCA_033839185.1 Gammaproteobacteria bacterium | reverse complement strand
CGCCTATCCGACCGTATGCAAGGGTCGATTCGCCGTAAACGGGGAAACCTTCCACGCGCTCGAGGAACCCACCAGCCTCAACACCCTCGAATTGCTGCCCCAGCTGGCCAGGGCTGGCGTGGCGGCGCTGAAGATCGAAGGCCGCCAGCGCGGGGTGGCCTACGTGACCGCGGTGACGCGCACCTGGCGCGAGGCCATCGACCGGCACCGCGCCGACCCGGCCGACTGGCAGCCGCGGCCCGAGTGGCAGACGGCCCTGTCGGCCCACGCCGAAGGCCACCAGACCACGCTCGGCCCCTACCACCGCGCCTGGCACTGACCGCATGAAACTCAGCCTCGGACCACTTCAGTACTTCTGGCCGCGCGAGCGCACGCTCGCCTTCTACCGCGAAGCGGCGACCTGGCCCGTCGACGTCTTCTACCTGGGCGAGACGGTGTGCAGCAAGCGCCGGGAGCTGGGCACGCGCGACTGGATTGCACTTGCAGAGCAGCTGGCCGCGGCCGGCAAGGAGGTCGTGCTCTCGAGCCTGGCGCTGGTGGAGGCCGAGTCCGAGCTCAACGCCGTGCAGCGCATGCTCTCGCACGGCGGTTTCCTCGTCGAGGCCAACGACCTCACCGCGGTGCAACTTTGCCGCGAGGCCGGCGCCGGTTTCGTCGCCGGCCCCAGCCTGAACCTTTACAACCATCGCGCGCTTGCGATGCTGATGGAAGACGGCCTGAAGCGCTGGGTACCGGGTGTCGAGCAGGGCCTGCGCCAGCTCGACGACCTGCTGGCCGCCCACGCGGCGCAGGCGCTGCCGCTGCCGGAAATCGAAGTGATCGCCTGGGGCCGGCTGCCGCTGTCGTATTCGGCGCGCTGCTTCACCGCCCGCGCCTTCGATGTTGCCAAGGACGCCTGCGGCTTCCGCTGCATCGAACACCCGGGCGGCCTGCCGCTGGCCACCCGCGAGGGCACGCCTTTCCTGCGCATCAACGGCATCCAGGTGCAGGGCGAGGAAATCACCGACCTCGGACCCGAGCTGCCCGCGCTGCGCCAGCTCGGCGTCGGGCTGATGCGCCTGTACCCGCAGCACGAGGGCATGCGTGAGGTCGTCGAGCACTTCGACCTCGCCCGCCGCTCCAGCTCGCCCCCGCCCCGCCGCGGCGCCGTCAACGGCTACTGGCGCGAAGGCCCCGGCAAACCCGGCCTGCCCGAATCACCCCTGTAGGAGCGGCCTGAGGGGCGCCTCCCTGGGGCTTGGGGAAGAGAGTCGCGCCTGCAGGCGCTCCGGCCGGGTGACTACCGGAGTGGCGCCGCCGCGCACGCACACGACTCGCCGCCCGGCCGCACGCAAGCGTCATCCATGACCAGCTCACGGCCGGCCGCTACGGGCGTCCTGCCCCCCGCTTCGTCGAATCGTGTGCGTGCACGCCGTCGCTCCGACTGTCGCTGACGGCCTTCAGGGACGCGGCATGGTGGCGAAACGGAAAAGCCACGGAGACGCCGCCTCCACCCGCGCAGGCAACAAGTCGCCAAAGCCAGCAAAGGCAAAAGCTTCGGGCCTGAAGGCCCTCCTACAGGGAGGGGGTGAAACGACTGCCCCCTCGCGGGGAGGGGGCAGGCGGGGGGCTTACTTGAGGGCCTTGAAGCGGATGCGGTGGGGCTGGGCACCCTCGGCGCCGAGGCGGCGCTTCTTGTCCTCTTCGTACTCGCGGTAGTTGCCCATGAAGAACTCCACGTGCGAGTCGCCCTCGAAGGCCAGGATGTGGGTGGCGATGCGGTCGAGGAACCAGCGATCATGCGAGATCACCACGGCCGAGCCCGGGAACTCGAGCAGGGCCTCTTCCAGGGCGCGCAGGGTCTCGACGTCCAGATCGTTGGTGGGCTCGTCGAGCAGCAGCAGGTTGCCGCCCGAGCGCAGCAGCTTGGCCAGGTGCACGCGGTTGCGCTCGCCGCCCGAGAGTTCGCCGACGCGCTTCTGCTGGTCGGTGCCCTTGAAGTTGAAGCGGCTGACATAGGCGCGCGAGGGCATCTCGAAGTTGCCGACGGTGATGATGTCCTGTCCGTCGGAGATCTCTTCCCAGACGCTTTTCCTGGCATCCAGCGCGTCGCGCGACTGGTCGACATAGCCGATCTCGACCGATTCGCCGACCTCGAACTCGCCGGCATCCGGGTTTTCCTGCCCCACGATCATGCGGAACAGGGTGGTCTTGCCCGCGCCGTTGGGGCCGATCACGCCGACGATGCCGCCGCGCGGCAGGCTGAAGGACAGGTCCTGGTACAGCACGCGGTCGCCGAAGGCCTTGCTGATGCCGCGGGCCTCGATGACCTTGTCGCCCAGGCGCGGGCCCGGCGGGATGTAGATCTCGTTGGTCTCCGAGCGTTTCTGGTAATCGGAGGAGGAGAGCTCCTCGAAGCGCGCCAGGCGCGCCTTGCTCTTGGCGTGGCGTCCCTTGGGGTTGGTGCGCACCCACTCGAGCTCGTGCTTCATGGCCTTGACGCGGGCGGCCTCCTGCTTCTGTTCGATCTCCAGGCGGCGTTCCTTCTGCTCCAGCCAGGAGGAGTAGTTGCCCTCCCAGGGGATGCCGTGGCCGCGGTCGAGCTCGAGGATCCAGCCGGCCACGTTGTCGAGGAAGTAGCGGTCGTGGGTGACGGCCACCACGGTGCCCGGGAAGTCGTGCAGGAAGCGCTCCAGCCAGGCGACGGACTCGGCGTCCAGGTGGTTGGTGGGTTCGTCGAGGATCAGCATGTCGGGCGCCGACAGCAGCAGGCGGCAGAGGGCCACGCGGCGGCGCTCGCCGCCGGAGAGCTTCGTCACGTCGGCGTCCCAGGGCGGCAGGCGCAGGGCCTCGGCGGCGACTTCCAGCTTGTGGTCGAGGTTGTGGGCGTCCGCGGCCTGGATGATGTTCTCCAGGCGGGCCTGCTCGGCGGCCAGGGCATCGAAGTCGGCGTCGGGCTCGGCGTAGGCGGCGTAAACCGCTTCCAGCTTCTGCTGGGCCTCCTTCACCTCCTTCAGTCCGTCCTCGACGTTGCCGCGCACGTCCTTTTCCGGGTCGAGCTGCGGCTCCTGCGGCAGGTAGCCGATGTTGATGCCGGGCTGCGGGCGGGCCTCGCCGATGAAGTCCGTGTCCACACCGGCCATGATGCGCAGCAGGGTGGACTTGCCCGCACCGTTGTAGCCGAGCACACCGATCTTGGCACCGGGGAAGAAGTTGAGGGAGATGTCGCGAAGGATTTCCTTCTTGGGCGGCACGACCTTGCCGAGGCCGTTCATGGTAAAGACGTATTGCGCCATGTCGATCCGATAGGGGTTGGAGTTCAGGATTGGAATTATCTAAGATTCCGTGAACCTCTGCCAGCGAGGCAGGGACAAAGAAGCGTAACAGACAATAACATCCCCGGAGGAGAACCGATATGAGCCTACCCGTAATGCTGCGCCGTCTGGCGTTCGGTCTGTTGCTGCTCTTGCCGCTGGCGGCAGTGGCCGAGCAGCTCACGCTCAAGGATGGCGACACCACCCTGACCGCGGAGCTGAAACTGGCCGATGGCAAGTCGCTGGAAGACGGCGTGATCGTGATGCTGCACGGTACGCTGGCGCACAGCCGCATGGAGATCATGCAGGCGATGCAGAACGTGATGGCCGCGCGCGGCTACAGCTCACTGGCCGTGAACCTCGGCTACGGCATCAGCAACCGCGAGGGCATGATGGACTGCGCCGCCACCCACACCCACCGTCACGAGGATGCGGTGCGCGAGGTGGGTCTGTGGGTCGACTGGCTGAAGGGGCAGGGTGCCGGGCAGCTGGCGCTGCTGGGTCACTCGCGCGGCGGCAACCAGATCGCCATGTATGCCAAGGCCCATCCGGAGATGAACGATGTCCCGATGATCCTGATCGCCCCGGCCACCCATGATGCAGACCAGGAGGCGAAGGCCTACAAGGAACGTTATGGCAAGCCGCTGGATTCCGTGGTGAAACGCGCAGAAGGCATGGTCAAGGCCGGCAAGGGCGACGAGCTGCTGAAGGGCATCGGCTTCGTCTATTGCGAGGATGCCACCGCCACCGCCAGGTCCGTGGTCTCCTACTACGATGCCACCGACCGTGACACCCCGGCCCTGCTGGCCGGGATGAAGCGCCCGGCGCTGGTTTTCGCCGGTTCGGAAGACACCACCGTGGCCGACCTGCCGGAGAAGATGGCGCCGATCGCCGATGGTGAGACCATCCGCTTCGAGGTCATCGACGGCGCCGACCATTTCTTCCGCGACCTCTATGCCGAAGACGTGGCCGACATCATCGAGGGCTATCTGGGCTGGTAGGCCGCTTCGTGCCGAACGGGCAAACGGCGCCTTCGGGCGCCGTTTTTTTTGCCCGGGCCTGCCGGTCAGTAATCGGCGGCGAAGCCCAGCGTGAAGCCCTCGCGGTCCCCCGTCTGGCCATAGAGGCTGATGCGGCCCGCGCCACTGGTGTAGAGGTCGATACCGGCAAAGGCGCCGGTGCTGTTCCCGGCGTCGAAGGTGAAGGTCTGCGTGGGGGCGGTCTCGTAGGTCATCTCGCCGTCCAGGTGCTGGCCCTGCACGCCGATGCGCAGGCGGGCTGCCGGGAGGCGCAGTTCGGTCCAGGCGCGCGCCCGCGCCTCGCCCCAGCTGATGTCGGTCTCCACGCCGTTCACCTCGCCGTCGGCCCAGTTGTAGCTGTAGCCGAGGCTGCTGCCCAGGGCGAAGACCTCGCCGAGGGGATAGCTCCCCGTCAGCGAGACGCCGAGGTAGCCGCCGTCCAGGTCGTTGTCGCCGATGACCGGGTGATCGTCCTGGAAGGTGGCTAGGTAGCCGAGGTCGACATCACCGTAGAGGTGGCGGGCCAGCGGCTGGCTGAAGCTGAAGCCGAGCCGTTCGATGCGCGTGTCCACGGCGTTGCCGCCCATGGCCAGGCCGGTCTCGTAGCGCTCGTAATAGAGCGTGAAGCTCGAGATCACCGGATCCAGGCCCATGCCCAGGCGGACGTTGTCGGCGGCCATCGCGGGCGTGGCAAGAACCGTGGCGAGCAGGGGCAGGGCGAGACGTGGGCGCAACATGCGGGGGCTCCGTGCGGACGTTCCCGCGATTATCGCAGGGAAGCGGGGGCGGTTCCATGACGGGGGGCGATGCGCAGGCAGAGGGGCTGCAGGCACAAAATCTGGTTGCCGACTGTGTCGGGCCCAACTAAATCCGGTATAATTCGCGGCCTTACGCGACTTTGACGCACCTGCACTCACGGGAGAATCAGCACGATGTTTTCGATCCTAGACATGGGCATTGCCGGTTTCGACGACGAGCTCTGGAACGCCATCGAATCCGAGGCGCGTCGTCAGGAGGAACACATCGAGCTGATCGCCTCCGAGAACTACGCCAGCCCGCGCGTGATGGAGGCGCAGGGCTCGGTGCTGACCAACAAGTACGCCGAGGGCTATCCCGGCAAGCGCTACTACGGCGGCTGCGAATACGTGGACATCGCCGAGCAGCTCGCCATCGACCGCGTGAAGCAGCTGTTCGACGCCGATTACGCCAACGTGCAGCCGCACTCCGGTTCGCAGGCCAACGCCGCCGTCTACATGGCCCTGCTGGAGCCGGGCGACACCGTGCTGGGCATGAGCCTGGCCCACGGCGGCCATCTCACCCACGGCGCCAAGGTCAACTTCTCCGGCAAGATCTACAACGCGGTGCAGTACGGCATCGACGAGCAGGGCTATATCGACTACGACGAGGTCGAACGCCTGGCCCTGGAACACAAGCCGAAGATGGTGGTTGCCGGGTTCTCCGCCTATTCGCGCGTGGTCGACTGGCAGCGCTTCCGCGACATCGCCGACAAGGTCGGCGCCTACCTGATGGTGGACATGGCCCACGTGGCCGGCCTGATCGCCGCCGGCGTCTACCCGAGCCCGGTGAACATCGCCGACGTGACCACCTCCACCACGCACAAGACCCTGCGCGGCCCGCGCGGCGGGATCATCCTCGCCAAGGCCAACCCCGAGATCGAGAAGAAGCTCAACTCGCTGGTCTTCCCCGGCACCCAGGGCGGCCCGCTGATGCACGTGATCGCGGCCAAGGCCGTCGCCTTCAAGGAGGCGCTGGAGCCCGGGTTCACGACCTACCAGCAGCAGGTGGTGGAGAACGCCCGCGCCATGGCGCAGGTGTTCATCGACCGTGGTTTCGACGTCGTCTCCGGCGGCACCGACAACCACCTGTTCCTGGTGAGCTTCATCCGTCAGGAGCTGACCGGCAAGGACGTGGACGCCTGGCTGGGCAGCGCCAACATCACCGTCAACAAGAACGCCGTGCCGAACGACCCGCAGTCGCCCTTCGTCACCTCCGGCATCCGCATCGGCACCCCGGCCATCACCACCCGCGGCTTCGGCAAGCAGGAGGCCGCCGACCTGGCCGGCTGGATCTGCGACGTGATCGACGCGCGTGGCGCGGCCGACGTGATCGAGCGCGTGAAGGGGCAGGTGCTGGACGTCTGCCGTCGCCTGCCGGTCTACGGCCGGTAACGGGCGGACCGGGGTCTCGCGATGCGCTGTCCGTTCTGCGGTTCGCCGGATACCCGGGTGATCGACTCGCGCCTCGCGGGCGAGGGTGACCAGATCCGTCGCCGGCGTGAGTGCATGAGCTGCAACGAGCGCTTCACCACCTACGAGACGGCCGAGCTCAGCCTGCCCCGCATCGTCAAGCGCGACGGCAGCCGCGAACCCTTCGCCGAGGAAAAGATGCGCGGCGGCATGATGCACGCGCTGGAAAAGCGGCCGGTGGAGACCGAGCGCGTCGAGGACGCGATCAACCGCATCAAGCGCCGGCTCATGGGCGCTGGCGAGCGCGAGATCCCCTCCAGCCGTGTGGGCGAGTGGGTGATGGAAGAGCTGCGCGGTCTCGACCAGGTGGCCTACATCCGCTTCGCCTCCGTCTACCTCAGCTTCGAGGACGTGGATGCCTTCCGCGAGGTGATCGAGCGTCTGGAGAAGGACCTCACCCCCGAGATGCGCAAGAACCAGATCTCCCTGCTCGGCGAGGGCGAGGAGCCGGCTTGAGCCGCCACCTGTCCGATTCCTGCCCCGATGGCGGGGCGACGGCCCGATGATGCCGCACGACGACACGTCCTGCATGGCCCGCGCGCTGGAACTCGCCCGGCGCGGCCGCTATACCACAGACCCCAACCCGCGGGTGGGCAGCGTGGTGGTGCGCGACGGCGAGGTGGTCGGCGAGGGCTGGCACCAACGTGCCGGCGAGCCCCATGCCGAGGTGCTGGCCCTGCGGGCGGCGGGCGAACGGGCGCGCGGGGGCACGGTCTACGTCACCCTCGAGCCCTGCAGCCACTACGGCCGCACGCCGCCCTGTGCTGACGCCCTGATCGAGGCGGGCGTCAGCCGCGTGGTCGCGGCCATGACCGATCCGAACCCGCAGGTGGCCGGCCAGGGCCTGGCGCGGCTCGCCGCCGCCGGGATCGAGACCCGGGTCGGGGTGCTCGAGGCCGAGGCCCGGGCCCTCAATGCCGGGTTCGTCTCGCGCATGACGCGCGGCCGGCCCCGGGTGCGGGTGAAGCTCGCCATGAGCCTGGACGGGCGCACCGCCATGGCCTCCGGCGAGAGCCAGTGGATCACCGGCGAGGCGGCACGTACCGACGTGCAGCGCCTGCGCGCCGGGAGTTCGGCGGTACTCACCGGCATCGGTACCGTGCTGAAGGACCGGCCCTCGCTCAATGTGCGCCTGGATGCAGGGGCGCTCGGCATCGACGGTCCCGTGCGCCAGCCGCTGCGCGTGATCCTCGATCCCGGGCTGCTCACGCCGGCAGAACTGCCCATGCTGGGGCTGGCAGGGCAGACCCTGATCCTCACCGCCAGCGAGGACGGCGCCCGCCAGGCCGAGCTTGCGGCCGCCGGGGCGGAGGTGATGACCCTGCCGGGCGATGCCGTGGCGCTGGACCTGCATGCCGTGATGGCGGAGCTGGCCCGCCGCGAGGTCAACGACCTGCACGTGGAGGCCGGCAGCGTACTCAGCGGCGCCCTGCTGGCCGAGGGCCTGGTCGACGAACTCGTCCTCTACATGGCCCCGTGCCTGATGGGCAGCGAGGCCCACGGCCTGTTCCACCTGCCGGGCATCGTCCGCATGGCCGAGCGCGTCAGGCTGGAGATCGCCGACGTCCGCGCCGTGGGCGAGGACTGGCGCATCACCGCGCTGCCGCAAGACTGAACGCTTTTCATCGGCCGCCTGTGGCCGGGATTTTTTACCTGCACAAACGGGAATACTGATGTCCACCATCGTCGCCGTCCGCAAGGGCAACCGCGCCTGCATCGCCGCCGACAGTCTCACGACCTTCGGCGACACCAAGCAGGCCTGCGGCTATGAATCGAGCTATGACAAGATCCACCGCTTTGCCGACAACCACATCGGCCTGGTGGGCAGCGCCGCGCATCACATCGTGATGCAGAGCCTGCTGGACGACGACACCGCGCATCGTTTCGACAACCGCATGGCGATCTTCGAGACCTTCCGCGAGCTGCACCCGGTGCTGAAGGAGAAGTACTACCTCAACCCCAAGGACGAGGACGAGGACCCCTACGAGTCCTCGCGCATGGATGCCCTGCTGATCAATCCGCACGGGGTGTTCGGCGTGTTCGCCCTGCGCGAGGTGTTCGAGTACACGCGCTTCTGGGCCATCGGTTCGGGCGCGGAGTTCGCGCTGGGTGCCATGTACGCGGTGTACGACCAGCACGAGGACCCCGAGACCATCGCCCGTATCGGCGTGGAGGCGGGGGCCGAGTTCAACAACGCGACGGCGCTGCCCATGACGAGCTACAGCGTCACGCTGAAGACGGACTGAGAGACGACATGTTCACGGGGATCATCGAGGCCGTCGGCACCATTCGCCGCATCGACACCCGCGGCGCCGACGCGCGCATGCACATCGGCACCGGCAAGCTGGACCTGGGTGACGTGGTCATCGGCGACAGCATCGCCACCAACGGCGTCTGCCTCACCGCGGTGGAACTCACGGGTGACGGCTTCTGGGCGGACGTCTCCGGCGAGACACTGTCGCGCACCACGCTGGGCGACCTGGCCGTGGGCAGCGAGGCGAACCTGGAAAAGGCACTCACGCCCGACACCCGCCTGGGCGGACACCTGGTCAGCGGCCACGTCGACGGCGTCGGCCAGGTGATCGAGCGCAGCGACGACGGCCGCTCGGTGCGCTTTCGCATCCAGGCCCCGGATGCACTGGCGCGCTACATCGCCACCAAGGGCTCGATCTGCGTGGATGGCGTGAGCCTCACGGTGAATGCCGTCGACGGCGCGGTGTTCGATCTCAACATCGTGCCGCACACCCTGGCCGAGACCACGCTGCATCATTACCGCGCGGGCACCCGGGTAAATCTTGAAGTGGACATTATTGCCCGCTACCTTGAGCGCCTGCTGCTCGGCGAGCAGGCCGCCACGCCCGGCCAGGGGATCACGCTGGAGCTCCTGGCCGAACACGGCTTCCTGTCTCGCGGATGACGACACGCCGGCTCGCGCCGGCCCTTACTGGTGACACATGCCATTCAATACGGTTGAAGAGATCCTGGACGACCTGCGCCAGGGCAAGATGGTCATCATCCTCGATGACGAGGATCGCGAGAACGAGGGCGATCTGCTCATGGTCGCCTCCATGGTGCGCCCGGAGGACATCAACTTCATGGCCCGCTACGGGCGCGGGCTGATCTGCCTCACGCTCACGCGCGAGCGCTGCCGCCAGCTCGACCTGCCGCTGATGGTGGGCCGCACCGCGGACCAGCACGGCACCAACTTCACCGTCTCCATCGAGGCGGCCGAGGGCGTGACCACGGGCATCTCCGCCTACGACCGCGCCCACACCGTGCGTACCGCCGTGGCCCCGGACGCCGCGCCCGCCGACCTGGTCCAGCCCGGCCACATCTTCCCCCTCATGGCCCAGCCGGGAGGCGTGCTCACCCGCGCCGGCCACACCGAGGCGGGCTGCGACTTCGCACGCCTGGCGGGCTTCGAGCCGGCCGCGGTGATCGTCGAGATCCTCAACGAGGACGGCACCATGGCGCGGCGCGACGACCTCGAGGTCTTCGCCCGCGAGCACGGCCTCAAGATGGGCACCATCGAGGACCTGATCCGCTACCGCATCGAGAACGAGCACACCGTGGAACGCGTGGCCGAGTGCCCGTTTCCCACCGAGTACGGCGACTTCCGCCTGGTGGCCTACGAGGATGCCATCGATCACCTGGTGCACCTCGCCCTGGTGAAGGGGGAGATCGAGCACGACAGCCCGACCATGGTGCGCGTCCACCTGGAGAACACCCTGTGCGACATGCTGCCGTCCGCCAGCCGCGACTGCGGCTGGCCGCTGCGCGACGCCATCCGCCGCATCGGCGAGGAGGGGCAGGGCGTGGCGGTGATCCTGCGGCAGAAGGACGACCCGCGCCTGCTGGTGCGCCGCGTGCGCGACATGGCGCTGCGCGCCGCGGGCAAGCTGCGCGAGCCGGAGGCGCCCGCGCGCGAGGGCTCGCCGCAGGAGCTGCGCACCCACGGCATCGGCGCGCAGATCCTCGCCGACCTGGGCGTGGGCCGGATGCGGCTCCTCAGCGCGCCCAAGCGCTTCCATGGCCTGGGCGGCTTCGGCCTGGAGATCGTGGACTACGTGCACGACTGACGCGGCCTGATTGAAAATCACCTTAATAAGTTTGGCTAAGTTGTTGTAAACTCGCCAAAACCGAATCGACAGGACAGACCCAACAGGACAGGCTCATGAGCAGTTACAAGACCATCGAAGGCGACTTCAACATCGGCAAGGCCCGCATCGGCATCGCCGTCTCCCGCTTCAACGGCTTCATCGTCGAGAGCCTGCTGGCCGGCGCCGTCGATGCCCTGGTGCGTCACGGCATCGACGAGGCCGCCATCGACGTGGTGCGCGTGCCCGGCGCCTTCGAACTGCCGCTGGCCGTCCAGGCCATGGCGAAGCAGGGCCAGTACGACGCCATCATCGCCCTGGGTGCGGTGATCCGCGGTGCGACGCCGCATTTCGACATCGTCGCCGGCGAGAGCGCCAAGGGCCTGTCCGCCGTCTCCCTTGCCACCGGCATCCCGGTGATCAACGCCGTGCTCACCACCGACACCATCGAACAGGCCATCGAGCGCGCCGGCACCAAGGCCGGCAACAAGGGCGCCGAGGGTGCGATGGGCGCCATCGAGATGATCAGCCTGCTGAAGAAGCTGGGTAGCTGAGCTTGAGCAACCCGGACCTCAACAAGCTGATCCACGCGCGGCGCAAGTCGCGTCGCCTGGCGATGCAGGCCCTGTACCAGTGGCAGCTCACCGACCAGCTGCCCAAGGACATCCTCGCCCAGTTCCAGGGCGAGGAGGAGATCGAAAGCGCCGACCCGGACTACTTCCGCGAGCTGCTGCTGGAGGTCACCGGGCGCCAGGTCGAGCTGGATGCGGCGGTCGAGCCCTATATCGATCGCAAGACCATGGCCGAGGTGGACCCGGTGGAGCGGGCCATCCTGCGCATCGCCGTCTACGAGCTCGCGCATCGCCTGGACGTGCCGTATCGCGTGGTGGTCAACGAGGCCATCGAGCTCACCAAGAAGTTCGGCGCCGACCAGGCGCATCGCTTCGTCAACGGCGTGCTCGACCGGCTGGCCCAGGAACTGCGCAAGACCGAGGTCTCGATCGGTCGCTAGGGCCGGCGTCATGGCCTCCGAATTCGACCTCATCGAGCGTTACTTCCGCCCCCTGGGGCAGGGGGCGGGCGTGGCGCTCGGTATCGGCGACGACACCGCCATCCTCGATCCCGGCCCCGGCTGCCAGCTGCTCGTCACCGTTGATACCCTGGTGGCGGGCGTGCACTTCCCCGAGGGCGCCACACCGCCCGACATCGGCTACAAGACCCTCGCCGTCAGTCTCAGTGACATCGCCGCCATGGGCGGTACCCCGCGCTGGGCCACCCTGGCCCTCACCCTGCCATCGGCGGACGAGACCTGGCTGGCTGCCTTTGCCCGGGGCCTCGGCGAGGCCTGCAGCGTCTACGGCGTGGCCCTGGTGGGCGGCGACACGACCCGCGGCCCGCTGACCCTGAGCCTGCAGCTGCTCGGCGAAGTGGCGGCGGGCCGGGCCCTGCGGCGCGATGGCGCGCGCGCCGGTGACGGGATCTATGTCACCGGCACCCTCGGCGACGCCGGCCTGGGGCTTGCCTGCGAACTCGAGGGGCTGTCGCTGCCGCCGGCCGATGCCGCCCATTGCCGCGGGCGCCTGCACCGCCCCACGCCGCGCCTGGCGGTGGGGCAGGGCCTGCACGGCCTCGCCACGGCGGCCATCGACGTCTCGGACGGGCTGCTCGCCGACCTCGGCCACCTGCTCGAACGCAGCGGGGTGGGGGCGGAACTGCGGCTCGAGACCCTGCCGCTGTCCTCCGCCATGCGCGCGGCCATGGCCGCCGGCCAGGCCGACTGGCACCTGCCCCTGGCGGCCGGCGACGACTACGAGCTGCTGTTCACGGCCCCCATAGACCAGGAGGCCGCGCTCGCGCAGCTGGCATCCGCGGCCGGCTGCCCCATCACCCGCATCGGCCGGATCCTGGCCGGGACCGGCACCCGGGTGCTGGGGCCCGACGGACAGCCCTGGCAGCCGGCGCGACGCGGTTACGACCACTTCGGAAACCCCCGCCCATGAAGCGCTATCCACCCGTCACGCCGCGCACGGTCTTCCGCGACCCGGTGCATTTCCTCGCCTTCGGGTTAGGCAGCGGGCTGATCCGCCCCGCCCCCGGCACCTGGGGGACGCTTGCGGCCGTCCCCCTCTACCTGCTCCTCGCGCCGTTGCCGTGGTGGGGCTATCTTGCGGCGGTGCTGCTGGCGATGTGGCTGGGCGTGTGGCTGTGCGGCGAGTCGGCCCGCCGCCTCGGCGTGCACGATCATCCGGGCATCGTCTGGGACGAGTTCGTCGGCCTGTGGATCACCCTGCTGGCCGCGCCGGCCGGATGGCCCTGGCTGGTCCTGGGCTTCGTCCTGTTCCGGTTCTTCGATGCGGTCAAGCCCTGGCCCATCCGCTGGTTCGACCGGCAGGTGCACGGCGGGCTCGGCATCATGCTCGACGACGTGGTCGCGGGGCTCTTCTCCCTGGCCGGCCTGCAGCTGGCCGCCTGGGGCTGGGCACGCTATGCTGCGGGCTGATGCCTGCGGCATGCGGTACGAAGCAGCGAGGATGAGGTGAATGAAACGGCTCTTGGTCTTTGGTTTGGGCATGGCGCTGATGCTGCCGCTGATGGCGGCCGACATCACGGTGGTGGGCCTGTTCCCGGGCAAGGCCGTGGTGAAGATCGATGGTGAGCGCATGGTGCTGTCCCGGGGCGAGACCAGCCCGCAGGGCGTGACGCTCGTCGATGCCGACAGCGAGAAGGCGGTGTTCGAGATCGACGGCAAACAGGTGGAATACCGGCTCGGCACCCATATCGGCGCCAACTACACCGCGCCGGGGCCGGGCAGGAAGCATCAGATTTACCGTTCGACGCGCAACATGTTCGAGACGAACGGCTTCATCAACGGCACCATGGTCCACTTCCTGGTGGACACCGGTGCGAGCTCGGTGGCCATGAATTCGGGCCATGCCCGCAGCATCGGGCTGAACTACAAGTCGGGACGCCAGATCGGCGTCTCCACGGCCAACGGCGTGACGACCGGCTACCAGGTCAAGCTCGACCGGGTGAAGGTGGGTGACATCGAGCTGACCAATGTCGATGCCATCGTGCTCGAGGGCGGCAGCCCCTCCGAGGTGCTGCTGGGGCTGTCCTTCCTGGATCGGCTGCACTGGAGCAAGTCCGATACCGTCATGGAACTCGAACGCAAGTACTGACCGGAGTCCGCCCGCGCATGACCGTCGATCAGCTGGAAGGGGTTGTCATGTCCATCGATCTGCGTGAGCGGATCAGCGTCAACGATTCGGGCGTGGACCTTGCCAATGTCGGCGCGCAGGACGACCCCTGCGTGGAACGCGTGATGCAGACCGGCCGCCACCACGGCGGGCACACCTTGCGCGTGGGCGGCAGGACCCTGCTGATGCGGTTTCCCACGCCGGACGAAGCGGTACGCGCCGCCTGCGACATACAGGGCCTGTTCGAGACCTCGCTGGGCATCGGCCAGACACAGGTGATCTACCGCATGGGCATGCACTTCGGTGTCATCCCCCTGGATGACGACCCCTTTGGTGCCCCCGTGTTTGCCGGTACCGCGCAGGTCGCCGCGCTGGCCGGCCGCAAGCAGATCCTGCTGACCGAGGACACGGCCGAGCACCTCTCGCCCGTGTTCCGGCAGATGGTCTATGAGCTGCCCGAGCGCCTCTCCCCGCAGGATGATCAGGCGGTTTACGAGCTGGTCTGCGACCAGAACGATTTCGGCAGCCTGCCCGATACGCACGAGCAGGCCGGGCAGGGGGGTGGGGTGTTGCGCCTGACCTATCGCGATCGCGACTGGCGCGTCTCGGCCAAGACCAGTGCCATGATCGCCGGGCGCAGCCCCCAGTCCGACCTCATCGCCGAGGGCAATCTCGTCTCCCGCTTCCATGCCCGCTTCGAGCACCGCCAGGGCAAGTTCGTGCTGGTCGACCAGAGCCGCAACGGCACCTACGTGCGCTTCCAGAATGGCAGGGAAGTGTTCCTCAAGCACCAGGAGCTGGATCTCTGGGGCAGCGGCACCGTTTATCTCGGCGAGCGCAAGGCCGGCCCGGAGGGGCAGATCGGGTTCGTCTGCGAGGCCTGAGCGGGTTTCAGCGCAACAGCAGGAGCAGCGAGACCAGGATCACGCCGGCGATGAGCAGCACCACCCAGCGGTTGCCCTGGCCCGGGATGGCGTCAGCCTGGCAGGACCGGCCCGCGCGCCCCGGCGTGGCGGAGGCGCGCAGCTCGCGTTCGATGCAGTTGAGCAGGCGCCGGCGCTCGGCCAGGTACTCCTCCCGGCTGACCTCCTCGTTGGCATAACGGGTGGCCAGCGCCCGCAGTGGTGTCTGCCGGCGGCGAATGGCAAGCGGCGCATTCATGCCCCGGCTGCCTCGTCATGACGATGGAAGTCGACCAGGATGCAGGTGATGTTGTCGCTGCCGCCGCCATCCAGCGCGGCCTGTCGCAGGCGGTGATTGCATTCGTGTATGTCCGGAATGCGCATGAGCTCCTCGATCCTTTTCTCGCTGACGTCCTTGTAGAGCCCGTCCGAGCACAGCAGGAAGCGGTCGCCGCTGGCGATCTCCACCTGTTCCAGGTCGAGCTTGAGATTGGCATCCCCCCCCACCGCGCGCAGCACGATATTGGCCGAGGGATGCGACTCGGCCTCTTCTGCGCTGAGGTGTCCGCTCTTCACCAGCTCGTGGACCATGGTGTGGTCCTCGGTAAGCCGCTCCAGGCGATCCCGGTGCAGGCGGTAGATGCGGCTGTCGCCGGCCCACATGAGAATGGCCAGCGGCGGGAATACCGTCAGCAGGACCACGGTGGAGCCCATGATGTCCTTGCTCGAGGGGCGGTCGACGTGGTGCAGCAGATCGGCGTTCGCCTCCAGGACCAGGGATTCCAGGGCGTCGACGCGTGCCGCCAGGCTGTCGGTGGCGCGGAAGCGGCGCAAGGAGTCGACGATGGTCTGGCTGGCCACGTCGCCGGCCTTGTGTCCGCCCATGCCGTCGGCCACGGCCCAGACGCCGAGCTCGGCATTCTCGAACAGGGCGTCCTCGTTGAGCGCCCGCTTGCGGCCGGGGTCGGTGAAGGCGGAGGAGCGCCAGACCATGCGTTGGGGTGAATTCATGTCGTCATCATCGCCGGGAATGGCGAAATGATAAAGCATCTGCCCCCGCTTGCCACTGTTGCGGTGCACCGGGGCGCGCCGCTCTGCTAAACTGCCGCTTCCCTGCAAACCCTGATCCGAGACCATGAAAGTACGTACCCGTTTCGCCCCCAGCCCCACCGGCTACCTGCACATCGGCGGCGCCCGCACCGCGCTGTTCTCCTGGCTGTTCGCCCGCAAGCACGGTGGTGATTTCGTCCTGCGCATCGAGGACACCGATCTCGAACGTTCCACCCAGGAGTCGGTGAATGCCATTCTCGAGGGCATGACCTGGATGGGCCTGGAGTACGACGAGGGTCCCTTCTACCAGACCAAGCGCTTCGACCGGTACAAGGAGGTCATCCAGCAGCTGCTGGACCAGGGGGACGCCTATTACTGCTACTGCAGCAAGGAAGAGCTGGAGCAGATGCGCACCGAGCAGATGGCGCGCAAGGAAAAGCCGCGCTACGACGGCCGCTGCCGTGACCGTCAGACGCCGCGCGAAGGCGTGGAGCCGGTGGTGCGCTTCCGCAACCCGCAGGACGGGGAGGTGGCCTTCGACGACCTGATCCGCGGGCGCATCGCCTTCCAGAACAGGGAGCTGGACGATCTCATCATCGCCCGCGGCGACGGCACGCCCACCTACAACCTCACCGTGGTGGTCGACGACTGGGACATGGACATCACCCACGTGATCCGCGGCGACGACCACATCAACAACACCCCGCGCCAGATCAACATCCTCAAGGCCCTGGGCGCCGAGCTGCCGCACTATGCCCACGTGCCGATGATCCTCGGCCCCGACGGCAAGCGCCTGTCCAAGCGGCATGGCGCGGTGAGCGTGATGCAGTATCGCGACGAGGGCTTTCTGCCCGAGGCGCTGATCAACTACCTGGTGCGTCTGGGCTGGTCCCATGGCGACCAGGAGGTGTTCACGCTGGACGAGATGATCGAGCTCTTCGATCTGAAGGACGTGAACCGCTCGGCTTCCACCTTCAATCCGGAAAAGCTGCTGTGGCTCAACCAGCAGTATCTGAAGAACAGCGACCCCGAGCATGTCGCCCGCCATCTCAGCTGGCACGTCGGCAACCTGGGGGTGGACCCCGCCGGTGAGCCGCCGCTGGCCGAGGTGGTGAAGTGCCAGGCCGAACGCTCGAAGACCCTGGTGGAGATGGCCGAGACCAGCCGCTTCTTCTGGGCGGATTTCGATGCCTACGACGAGAAGGCGGCGCAGAAGAACTTCAAGGGCGAGGCCCTGGCGGTGCTGCAGTCCCTCAGGGCCGGTTTCGAGGCCCTGGGCGAGTGGCGGGCCGAGCCGATCCACGGGGTGGTGATCGCCACCGGCGAGCAGCTCGACCTGAAACTGGGCAAGGTTGCACAGCCCCTGCGCGTGGCGGTGAGCGGTGGCGGCGTGTCGCCGCCGATCGACATCACCCTGGAATTGCTGGGTCGCGAACGCACCCTGGCGCGCCTCGCCAAGGCGATTGAATACGTTGAGAAAAATTCTGTAACGGATGGCCAGTCGGGTGCTTGACAAGGTCTGCGCACTGCCTTAAAGTGCGCGCTCCCGTGTGGGGCTATAGCTCAGCTGGGAGAGCGCTTGCATGGCATGCAAGAGGTCGGCGGTTCGATCCCGCCTAGCTCCACCAACTTTTTGGTTTTGATGGTGGTCGATGATGTTACGCTTCGGGCGTTTCGCCGTGATAGCCGGAATCATCATCACAGTACTGGGTATTGTCGTTGGATTCGGCTTCATGTTCACCGGATCCAGTGAACTGGCAAAACCCTTTCTCGCCACCATCCCGGTCGGGTTCCTGCTGACCTTCGCAGGGCTCACCACCACACTGTTGATAGGTACACCGCGCAAATAGGCCTGCGCGGGATACAAGCAGGACAGCGTCCCCATCGTCTAGAGGCCTAGGACACCGCCCTTTCACGGCGGTAACCGGGGTTCGAATCCCCGTGGGGACGCCATTATTATCAAGCACTTAGACGTGCTGGCGTTCGGAAAACGAAAACGTAGGTAATTTTTCGGTATTCGGACGGTTTCTCAAAAGCCTCGCCACTCGGCGGGGCTTTTTCTTTTTCCGAAGACGAAAAAAAGCCCCAGCACCTGGCCGGGGCTTCTGTTTGCTGACCACGGATACCATGGAGCGAGGAATTTATCCTGTCAGCTCTGCGGGTTTTCATGGGGGCGGGCACTCACGCAGTAATCCCGCTTCTAGGTTTCCCCGTCATGCCGACGTCGGCGCTAGAAACCGCCATCCCGCCAGGATTCGGCCCAGTTCGGCCCGCGTTCCTCCCTGCGGCGCTGCCGGGCTCGGTTCTGGTGCTGGATCCGGAGGAACCGGGCCGCCTCGATGGCCTGCTCCGGTGACAATCGCAGATCCCGCTGCAGTCGATCGGCCAGGGCCTCCCAGCTGATGAAGTAGAAGCCCCGACCCAGCCCGGTTACGACGTCACCGGATTCGCGCTGGTGAATATCGATCTCCTCGAGGCGCCGCACGGTATCGGCATCAAGGTGGGGATCTCCGTTGCGTGGCTTGAAGAATCCGAACATGGGTGGCACCTCCTTAACTGAAGTCGAGCACCTGGAAGGCGGAAGGACGCAGGACGGTAACGTCGTGATCCTGGAAAACCCGAATCACCACCCCGTCACGCGCCGCAAGGGTATTGCCGTCGATGTAGATATCCGGCGCGCCCCACAGGGTCAGCATCGCGTGGGACCAGTCACCGGCCACCAGCTGGGACGCCGGCACGTGCTCGGACGACACATAGGCGCGATTCTCCACGGTGCCCTCGCCGGGGCCATCCGACAGCAGGAAAACGCCGGTATTGGCTACCTTCTCGGTGGTTGCCAGGGATTCACGACCGGCGCCGTTGCTCAGGAAACGCACGTTCAGCGGGTCGATGTTCGATTCCTGCAGGCGTTTGAGCATGGCGGCCACATTGGCGTGCGTGAGCGTGGTGGCCGTGGTGGTGACGCCGGTCGTATTGAGGACGCCTACCGGCTGCCCATCAACGCCCGTACCCACCAGGAACGCTTCATCGATGGAGTTCGCGCACGCCTTCACCACGGATGCGGCCAGGAGAGTATCGGTTGCCGGCACGGACTGGCGGAGCAGGCGCCGGGTGACCGGCAGGGCCGACGCCACGGTGTGGGGGTCTACACGCAACGCGCCCATGCTCATATTCAGATCATCGGTGACCGCTTCATCCTCGTCGAGGAAATACGTCGACGGGTCAGCATCGAGGCGCGGGATCTGGAAGTTCTGACCGGCCATGGTCGGCACATCCGCATGAGCGAGGGGCATCCGCATCTGAGCGTTGCCGTCGACCATGGTCACGCCCAGGCGGCCAGGTGCGCTCACCGGGCGCAGAAGGTCTAGCATCGTATCCGCGACGTTGCCGGTCGGTACAGCGTACCCGCCAAACGGATCAGTGCCGACCTTCATCGTGCGGAGCACCTGAGGGGGGACGAAAAAGCCGCGGGCCGAACGGCCATCGCCTTTTGCGATTTCGTCGCTGATATCCTTCTCGAGCGAATCAGGAAGAAAGCCGCCATTGTCGGCCATGGCGTTGATCGCGCGCGCGATGGAATACCCTTTGCGCTCACGCTTGGACAGGCTGATCGAGGACGGGCCTCGGGTTGCAGTGCTGGTCATTTTCAAAACCTCGGGATTGTTGTGTGGGTTCACTACTATTAGAGGCCAGGTGCGAGGAAACCGGACGGGCCAAGATTTCCGAATATCACGTTTCTCAACTGACGCTCTGTCGGGACGTGCTCGTCGCCGTAATAGATCGCCCAGTGCAGCGCCACGGTCATAGCGTCGTCATGCCAGGGGCGGCCCTGCTGCTTGCCGAAATGCCAGCGGGCCCCATCGCGAAACCGAATCAACGCACTACGCAATCGCTGGATGCGTGACGGCCCGTGATCTATCAGTTGGAACGCCTGCAGCAGCCAGTAATCGCGGCGCTCACGCTTCGCTGACTTCGGCAGCTTGGCGACGGCCTCCACGACCAGGGCGCGCTCGGTGTCCTCGTCGAGCCGTTCGCCCTGCTCGTAAGCCTCGAGAACGGTGCCTAAATCAACCACCGATCATCAGTCCGGAAAGGAGAATCCGGCTCACCGGCTTCGCTCGCGTCCTTCGCCTTTCTGACCCACGAACGGCGGCGCCGGGCATCGTGGATTGCCTCACGCAGCGCCACGCGGCGCAGCTTGCGGTAACGCTTACGGTTAAATCTGCTCACCGGTATTGCCTCCGTCATTTTTCGTGATCTGAATGAGTCGGCGCCGGTACTCGGCGCGTGCATTTGCGATAACCGCGTCCATTTCCACGCGGATACGGTCGGCGATCTGGGTTCGGTCCCGATGCATAAGCTCGGGCGCTACATGGTCAGGGAGCTTCTCGAGCTCGCTTCTGAACCTCACCCCAAGGTCGGCAGCGAGGCGGCGAACGTCACTCACCAGGAGCAGCTCGCCGGTCGACAACCGATATTCAAGCTCGGCGATCTGAGCCAGGGCCCGCTCCTTGCGTATCCGAAATTCTCGATACGCCGATGCGGTCGCATTGCTCGCGGCTGATGCGTCGTCCAGGTCCTCCGACTGATCCTCCCCTTGCGCCTTCAACCAGGCTTCGGCACGGTCGAATCGCATCGCACTAACTCGGTCGGGATCTTGGGTATCGCGCAACAGGGCCAAGGTCGCGGGCAGGTTCACGCGGCCGTCAGCCAGCAGCACCAGCCGCCCCTCGTTTTTCAACTGGGTAATGCGCCCACGGCTGACCCCCAACAGGGCCGCGACTTTACTTTGCGAGATACCCAGCGCCATGGTTACGCCTCGTCACCTCGATGCGCCGCGGCGAGTGCTTCCAGGTCATTAGCCACGCGCGTCAGCATCTCGGCCGCCTCTATTTGCAGGGCGGCGCGAATGTTCGCGGTGTCCGGGTCTACCAGGCCGCACACACGGGCCGCCCCGGCATCCGCGAATCGGTAGAACTGTTCCTCTACGCGCTTCATGATTTCCTCGGCCGCCGCTTCCACTCCCAGCCGCCGCGCGAGCTCCGCGCCAAGTTCGTTCATCCGGTGCTCGGCCTCGAGGGCGGCAAACTCCGCCCGTTTCGTTTTGGCTGCCAATAGATCGTCGGTCATGTCACACCTCGTCTTTCAGGGTTTGAAGTTTCAGATCCACCAGCGCACGCTCGGCCGGCATGATCTTGATTCGGGCCGCGGAGAGCGCGGCGTCCACCTCGGCCACAACCAGGTCGAGCACGTCGGCATCCTTCAGGCGCTGGGCATGGCGGCGCAGCGTCGAGCCGGACGGCGTCGGCCGGTCGGGATCGAAGCCACAGAACAACTGGAAGTCCCACCGGCGCGCGAGGGCATCGGCCAGGGCGCGCTCACCCAACCCATGCCAGCGGCCCAACAGGACGGCCGCCGTCAATGCCAAAGGGTCGAACCCGGACGGCCCGCCGTGACGTTGATCGGCCTCGGCCTCGATGGGCGCCAACAGGTCCCGCAGGGCAGACCAGGACAAGGCCGCCGCGATCTTGGCCAGGGGCCCATGTAGGCGCTGGGTGAGCGCGTCACTCGGGAGAAACGCGGCATAACCTGCCAGTTGTGCGGCGACTGAACACATGGAGCGGTCGGAGTGTTTAGGCATGTGGGCACCTATGGCCTAGCGAAATCTCGCGCGCCGCAACCCCGCAGGGGCAAAAGTTCCAGGAAGGACCCGCGGTCATCGGCGAGCCCTCCATATCACCCGGGGTTGCCGTTTGGCTTGCTCGCGTTTCAGCAGCTCGGCGGCAAACTCCTTGCCCACGATCTCCACCAACTCCCGGTAGCTGATAACCTGGCCGGCCATGTAGTCGTGGAATCTGCGACCCTTACCGATCCACTGGAAGCGCTTCCGGCCCTCGGTGAGGTTGCGGGGGATCGGTGGCCATTGGTCAGCTTTTGGAATCACGCTTCGCCGTCCTCTTGGTCCGGGGTCTGGTCCAGGCAGAACATCGGCACCCGGACCACTGAAACCCGCATTGGCATTGGCTTGGTCTGGGTGGTCCGGGTTGTCCGGGCAAATACTGAAAACCCTTTATGCGTGCGTGGGCGCGTATGTAATGGTTTTGGGTTAGACCCCGGACCACCCGGACCAGCCGCGCCACGCTTGGCTTTCAGCCCGGACCGGACCCCGGACCAACCCCGGACCAGACCCCGGACCACAGCCTCAATATTCATCACTGCCCCCGGACGATTGGCGTAGGCTGATACCCGTGAACGTGTAGATACGCGAGCCGTCGCCTTGGCGGGGGCGGGAGGAGCGGAGGCCGGGGACAGCGGCGCGCAGGTCGCGGGCAAAGGTCTCGAGGTTGCCAGGGCGGCGGCCGTGGTCGTTGCACCATATGCGCCATCGATCGAACAATAGATGTTTGGCGACACTCTCACCGGGCCCCTGAGTGCACTCGTCACGGACAAAGGCGGTGATCGGTGACGCCAGGTCCTCGAGGTCCTGTATCGCCTCCATGGAGCTGCGCGGCTGGGTCAGTGATCCACGGTCCAATAACATGCGATAGCCGCGCACGGCCCAAAGGAGGATCCCGGGCAGCTCGGCAAGCAGTCGATCAGTGAGGCCTGTATCCTCATTTCCCAGGTAGCTGCGTGTTGTCTGCAAGACGAGGAAGCGGGATGCCAGCGCCCCGGAAGCATCCATCAGGCGCGGGAGCTCGTTCGAGATAATCACGAATCGCGTCGGCAGCCGGCCGGTGAATGGCGCTCGATACTTACGATCGACCGTGATACTGCCCTCGCCGGAGATCGTGAGGAACCGCTCGGTAATTACCTGCGATTCGATCATGCCGCCCAATCGGGCATCGTCGATGATCGCGAGAATCTTCCCGATCAGGGGCTCGAGGCCGAAGTTTGTCGCAAGAGAGCTCAGCGTCGGCCCGGCCACGTTATCGCGGCCAAGCATGGCGCCAAGAACGCGGGCAATGGTCCCTTTTCCGCTACGCGGGGGACCTATCAAGAGAAGTATCTTCTGCTGGCTGGTGTCTGCGGTAAGCGCATATCCGAACCACATCTGAAGAAGCTCTATGCTTTCCGTATCGTTCGGCCAAAGCCCATTGAGGAATGCCAGCCAATGGCGCGGCTCTGGTGCATGTTCATCGAACGGGATGCTCAGCGCCGTCGCCGTGAAATAGTCCGGGGTCGGCTCATAAAGCCGGGCACTAGGAACGTGCAACAGGCCATTACCGACCGGCATTACTTCCTTGGCTTGGTACACTGACAAAGGGTGGTCATGAGCAAGCCAGCACGGGGGCTGATATGTGCCAGGCAGGTTTAAAACCGCCTTTATGGCGTCCATAAGATCGCCCACCTTCGAGCGATTCGGGCGGTAAGGGTTGTTATCAGGATCAAGGGCTTTATCAGTGATCGCATATAACCGCGCCCTGATATCTGCCTCAGAAGCCTCTAGATAGCGCCCATCATCGTACTCGTGAAAGGCGTCGTCCCAGTGCAAAAGGCCCCGCCTGCCAAGAACACGAAAGTGTGTGTCAACCACTCGCCTTGCGGCGTCCATCGGGTCTTTGCGGTCCAGGATCAAACCATTGTGACGACGCGTCGTTCTAGTCGGCATCGGCGGCGTATTCCGTAGACCAAGCCATCACCAGAACGGCGGCGCGGGCCGGCTCGATCCCGTCGTCTAACAAGCGGCGATAGCAGGCGAGGACCTTCTGGTATCGCTGCTCATCACCTGGGGACCATTGGCGGTCTGGGGTGTGGTTTGGTTTGGTGGTGTTCGAGGCATCGGCCACGGTTACACCTCCTCACCTGTACGGGTCAGCCATTCGAGAGGGCGCTCGACGATCAGCACGCGCCGGCCGATCTTGCGGCTACGCGGGCCGCGGCCTTCCTTCCAGGCGGCATAGATAGCGGCGCGGGAGACCTTGGAGCGTTCCGCGAATTCAGAGACGGAGTAGGGCGGTTCAGAGGGCGCAGCCGCGTTGCTGGTGCGCTCGGTGGTTTGCTTGGTGGTCATCGTAGTCCCTCGAAGCAGTTAATGTGCGTCGAGGTCTACGATAATGGTCTGCTAGTGCGTTGTCTGAATAGTGACGTTTTCTTGATGAGCGGCGACAAAACGTCACTATTCGTTATTGCGGCGCCGGTTGGCGGTGCCCTCATTTGCTTTTGTGATTTGATTCTGCCTTATATCCTTGGCGAGGAGGATCGAAGCCAAGCGGGCCGCAACAGTGACGTGACGATAAGGCAATCCGGGCTCGTTTCGCGTGAATTCATCGAAGGGGCGAGGCCTGTACTCAGAAGGGATTTCCAATGACTGCCCGTCTTCTTCGATTCCTTGTATTTCCTCCGCTATTTCTCCCACCAGAACGGTGGTACGGCGGAAGATGAACCGCTCTAAATTACTGGAATGTTTGCCAGGCGGCATCACTTGCCCGAGATACTGATCGAAGGCAGGCCCGAACACCTTTTGCCCCTCCGTGATCTGTTCGGCCGCAGCGCGCAAGTAGGTTTCTAGCGGCGTCCAGCATTTCGGAATGCCGCCGCTGTGAGCCAGCACATCGACGCGGCTCGCATGGTCGAGTTTGCCCGCGATTCTTTCCCACACGGCGGCGTCTTGCACGATGAACTCGCGGGCGAGTCCGGAAGATCTGAGTTTGTCCGCTAGTTCGAGCATGGCGTCCCGGATACCCCTTTCAGCCTCGAGGCGGGCGGGAGATGCCATCATCTTCTCGTGGTACTCAACGAACACGTTCGCGCAGCGATCGAACACCCAGGGCAGCCCGGCTGCCTGCAGGCGCTGCAATGCTTCGGCCCCCAGCCTCCCGAGTTCGCCACCCGGATCAATCTCACCAGCCGCGAGGGCGCGAATCGCGGCGCGGTAGGCGTCATCAGATTCGAAATACTCACCCATGGCGCCCCCCGATCGGTTCGACGTTGGTGTCCTCTTGCCCGAAGTCGGGCAGGTGGGCGCGGATCGTCTCGGCGACGTAGCTGTGTGCAAGGTGGGCGTAGTGCTTCGAGGTCATGCGGGTGTCAGCATGACCCAGGGCCTCCGCGATGACCTGCAGCGGGACACCGCGCATGGCCAGCATCGAGGCGTAGGTGTGGCGCAGGTCATGAAAGCCGATCGGCGGCGTGATCTTGGCGGTCTCGCAGGCCGCGCGCATTGGTTTGTGCTGGTGCGACTTGCCCCAGGGCTCGCCGTTCTCGCGCGTGAATATCCGATCCTTGCCGGTCTTGCCGGTGACCTGCTGAGAGAAGAAGGCGCGGCCCTCGTCCGTCAGAGGGATATAGCGGGGTTTGCCGCTCTTGGATTCGGCAACGTAGAGGGTTCCCGAATCCGCGTGGTAGTCCTTCACCTGCAGCCGCCCAAGCTCGCCGTAGCGGGCGCCGGTATACAGCGCCCCACGCACCAAGGCGCGGAATGCCGGATCGCAGGCGTTGAGCAGGCGCTGGGCCTCGGCATGGTCGAGGTAACGCACGTTCGCAGCCTCGACCTTGTCGAACGGTTTGACTCGGCGCCAGACCTCGGGATCAACGGGCAGCCCCTCGCGCCAGGCGTGGTTAAGTCCGGCCTTCAAGATCGTCAGCACCCGGTTTGCGGTGCTCTTACGGCGCCGGCGGACTTCCGGGTCGTTCAGGTCCGCGGCCTCGTCGGGCTTGCCCCGTTTGCGCGGGGGCGAGTTGGCCAGGGCCTCGTGCCAGCGGCGCAGCTCGGCCGTGGTGAGCCGGCTTACGGGGCGATCCGCAAACGCGGGTAGGATATGGGCACCCACGGCCCGCTCGGTTTCCTTTGGCGAGCTTGAGCGCGCCCGGTGGGCGGCCAGGTAATCGTGCATGACGTCGCCCACGGTCGGGTCACGGCGCCGGGCGCGCACATGCTCCGCTTCGCCGAAGGCAAGGGCGGCCTTGTGGGCCTGTTTGTAATCCAGCACCTCGAGGCCGTCTGCGTCCGCGTGATCGTCGGCGATCCCGAGGCGCTGCTTGATGTAGGTCTTGCCGTCGAGCTTGCGGGCCCACCAGGTGGCGCCCCGCTTCCCCTTCCGGTAGCCGATGAACAGGCCCGGATGGATCGAGCGCCAGTAGGGCTCGTGGGCGACTTTGAGTCGCCCACGAGCCTCCCGGGTCTCGAGCCGCGCATCGCGTTTCAGGCGAGCCATTATGCGCGGGGTTCGGCGTGCTGGCCGGCCAGTGACTCACGCGCCACGCGCGCGGCCGCGTGGTCGAACACCTGCAGGCGCTCGCCGTGGTCCTGCTTTTCGGCGCGTTGGGCCAGTTCATTCAAGGCCGCTTCCAGGTCCAGCAGGCAATCCACCCCCCAGGCCGCCTCGGCGAGGACTTCGGCGGTCGGTCCGCCTTCGTCGCTCATGGCCATCAGGCGGAGCAGGGAACGGGCAGCTTTGCCAACGTGGCTAGCGGTGTTGCCCGCGCTCAACGAGATCTCGCGGGCGTTGTCTTCCGTGATTTCGACGGCGCCGGTCAGGGTGGTGTAGTTGGTATCGATCGTGGTCATTTTGCGGCCCTCTCGGGTTGCTTGCCGGTCATGGCGGTAACCAATTTAGGCAAATTTAGGAAAAAAACCGGGTTTTACCCTCACGAACAACCCTAGACGACGGCGCATAGAAAAACAAGTAGAACAGTGACTTAGAAATACTCGGAAAAACGTAAAAATACGCCTGGCGCGCCCTTTCACGGCGGTAACCGGGGTTCGAATCCCCGTGGGGACGCCATACTCAAAAAGCCGAGCCAACTGGTTCGGCTTTTTCTTTGCCCGAAAGAAAGCAGAACCACGGGGATGCGAACCCCAGGGTTCGACCCGGCGGCCGGGAGCCGCCGGGCACGCCGCGAAGCGGCAGCCCGCAGGGCGGGGTGCAGGGACGCACCCCGTCATCCCCGTGGGGACGCCATACTCAAAAAGCCGAGCCAACTGGTTCGGCTTTTTTTTTGCCCGGAAAACAGCCGACGCCTTCGGGCCTGTTATTCGTGTGCGGGTCTGCGCTAGTCTGTTGCGCGGCATGTGCCGACAGCGGGACCAACCCATGAGCAAGCGAAAGACCAGACACGTCGCCCTGGCACTTGGCAGCGGCGGGGCCCGCGGGCTCGCGCAGATCGGCGTGATCCGCTGGCTGGAGGAGAACCGCGACTTCGACATCACCTCCATCGCCGGCTGTTCGATGGGGGCGGTGGTCGGCGGCATCTATGCGGCCGGCAAGCTCGATCTCTACGAGGACTGGGTCTGCTCCCTGACCCGGCGCGACGTGTTCAAGCTGCTGGACTTCGCCTTCAGCTGGTCGGGCCTGTTCAGCGGCGACCGCCTGATGAAGGAGCTGCGCGAGATGCTCGGCGAGGCAAACATCGAGGACCTGCCGATCGCCTTCACGGCCATTGCCACCGACCTGGAGAAGGGGCGGGAGGTCTGGCTCAGCCGCGGGTCATTGTTCGATGCGATACGCGCCTCCATGGCCATCCCCACCGTCTTCACCCCGGTGGTGATCGATGGGCGCACGCTGGTCGATGGCGGCCTGGTGAATCCCGTGCCCATCGCGCCCACGCTGCGTGAGCGCGGCGACCTCACCATCGCGGTCAGTCTCAGCGGTCGCGAGGAGGAGGGAATGGATGAGGACAGCACGGCCAGTTTCTCGGACGACACCCGGCCCGGCCCCTACCAGAAGGCCATCGGCGAATTCATCGAGGGGTTTCAGCAGAAGCTCGGCTTCGAGGGCAAGCAGCAGCCGTCCTATGACATGTTCGATCTCATCTCGCGCTCGCTCGAGACCATGCAGAACGGCATCACCCGTTTCCGCATGGCGGCCTACGATCCGCAGGGGCTGATCGAGATCCCGGTGAATGCCTG
>JAJLKJ010000050.1:0-6659 GCA_033839185.1 Gammaproteobacteria bacterium | reverse complement strand
CTCGGCCAGCTTCGCGGCCAGCGCCGCATCCTCGCCCGCCAGCATGGCCACGGCGAAGAGCCCGGCATTGGCCGCGCCGGCCTCGCCGATGGCGAAGGTGGCCACCGGCACCCCCTTGGGCATCTGCACGATGGACAGCAGCGAATCCTGTCCCTTGAGGTAGCGCGAGGGGACGGGCACGCCCAGCACCGGCACGGTGGTCTTGGCGGCCAGCATGCCCGGCAGGTGGGCGGCCCCGCCGGCGCCGGCGATGATGGCCCTGAGGCCGCGCTCACGTGCAGTGGCGGCGTACTCGAACAACAGGTCGGGGGTGCGGTGTGCCGAGACCACGCGGTATTCGTGGGCCACACCGAAGGCCGCGAGCTGCTCCACGGCATGCTGCATGACGGGCCAATCGCTGCTGCTGCCCATGACGACGCCGACCAGTGGCTTGCTCATCCGCTATTCCCCCGCAAAAACGCGTGAAAAAACGTGCATTTATACCCTTATGCCTCACCAAAGCCAAGCGCTGCGCCGGTAGCCCCTGCGGCCTTTTAAGGATAGTGGCCACCATAGAGATTCGCTATGATGCCCACCATGGACAACAATCCGAAACAATTGCCGGCCGCGCGCCTGGGCAGGAAGATGATCAAGGTGGTCGAGTCGGTCGCCCTGTTCGTGATCGCGATCGCCACCCTCTACGCCACCGGCGCGGAGATCTGGAAGATGATCAGCACCCGCGAGGTCACCCTCGGGGACCTGCTGTTGCTGTTCATCTATCTCGAGGTCCTGACCATGGTGGGCGTGTACCTGGACTCCGGCGCCCTGCCGGTGCGTATCCCGCTGTACATCGCCATCGTGGCCCTGGCCCGCCACGTGATGATCGACATCAAGTCCATCAGCGAGTGGGGACTGGTGGCCTTCGGCGCGACCATCCTGCTCATCGCGCTGGCCGTACTGGTGATCCGCTACGGGCACCTCAAATTTCCCTACGAGTCCCCGCGCGAGATCGCGCGCGACGACGTCTTTTCCAAGCGATAGCCCATGACCACGCCCCTGTACGAATCCCGGCTCACCAGCCTGCCACTGATCCAGCGCGGCAAGGTGCGCGACATCTATGCGGTCGACGACGCGCACATGCTCATCGTCACCACCGACAGGCTCTCCGCCTTCGACGTGATCCTGCCCACGCCCATCCCGGGCAAGGGCGAGGTGCTCACCCAGGTCTCCAGTTTCTGGTTCGCGAAGATGCAGCACATCATCCCGAATCACCTGAGCGACCTGAGGCTCGAGGACGTGATCCCCGACGCAGCCGAGCGCGCGCCGCTGGAGGGCCGCTCCATCATCGTGCGCAAGCTCCGGCCACTCCCGATCGAGGCCATCGTGCGCGGCTACCTCATCGGTTCCGGCTGGAAGGACTACCAGCAGACCGGCGCGGTCTGCGGCATCCCGCTGCCCGCAGGCCTGCAGCTCGCGGACCAGCTGCCGGAACCGATCTACACCCCCTCCACCAAGGCCGAGGTGGGTGACCACGACATCAACGTGGACTTCGATCACACGGTCAGGCTGGTCGGCCAGGACATCGCCACCCAGGTGCGCGACACGAGCCTGCGCATCTACAGGGAAGCCGCGAGCTATGCCCGCGAGCGCGGCATCATCATCGCTGACACCAAGTTCGAGTTCGGCCTGGACGACGAGGACCGGCTGGTACTCATCGACGAGGCACTGACCCCCGACTCCTCCCGCTTCTGGCCGGCCGACACCTACCGCCCGGGGATCAGTCCGCCTTCGTTCGACAAGCAGTTCGTGCGGGACTATCTGGAGACGCTGGACTGGGACAAGACCGCACCCGGCCCCGAGCTGCCGGCCGAGATCGTGGAAAAGACGGCCGAGAAGTACCGCGAGGCGCTGCGCCGCCTGACCGCCTGACATGACCCTCACGGAGCTGCGCTACATCGTCGCCGTCGCCCGCGAACGCCACTTCGGGCGCGCCGCCGAGGCCTGCTTCGTCTCCCAGCCCACGCTCAGCATGGGCGTCAAGCGCCTGGAAGAGGAGCTGGGGCTGGAGATCTTCGAGCGCAGCAAGAACGAGGTGAAGCTCACCGCCGCCGGCGAGGAGATCGTCACCCAGGCACAGCGCGCCCTGGAAGAGGCCGACCGCATCAAGGAGATCGCCGAGCACGGCAAGGACCCGCTGGCCGGCCCGCTGCGGTTCGGCACCATCTACACCATCGGTCCCTACCTCCTGCCGCAGCTCATCCCCGAACTGCACCAGCGCGCCCCGCAGATGCCCCTGCTGCTGGAGGAGAACTACACGGCCGTGCTCGCCGAGAAGCTCAAGCGCGGCCAGCTCGACGTCATCCTCATCTCCCTGCCCTTCGCCGAGCCCGGCATCCGCACCTGGCCGGTCTACGACGAGCCCTTCGTCGTGCTGCTGCCGAGCAGTCACCCGCTGCAGGAACAGACCGTGATCAGCACCGAGGAACTGGCCCGGCAGAACCTGCTGCTGCTCGGCCAGGGCCACTGCTTTCGCGACCAGGTCCTGCAGGTCTGTCCCGAGTGCAACCGCAGCGCCACCACCGAGGGCAGCATGCAGAAGACCCTGGAGGGCAGCTCGCTGGAGACCATTCGCCACATGGTCGCCTCCGGCATGGGGTCCACGGTCCTGCCCTGCTCGGCGGCCGGGGCCGACCAGTACAGCCGCCGCCTGGTGACCATCCGCCGCTTCGCCGATCCGGCCCCCACCCGCCGCGTGGCCCTGGCCTGGCGCGAGTCCTTCCACCGCACCGCGGCCATCCGCGCCCTGCACGCGGCCATCCAGGCCAGCCCCCTGACCTGCGTGGAGATGCTGGACCTGCCGCTGGATTGATAGCCGGGCACTATCGGCCTACCCCTGGTAATTGATAGTATTTATCTATCATGAGATTCAAATCATTCGATTTCATCAATTGATGACCCGCCCCTAGACTGTACCCCGTAGCCTGAAATTCACCCAACCTTTCAGAGGGGATACACAGATGAGCAACACCCAGAACCCGTCGGTCACCATCCAGAACCTCGAAGCGGCCCTGGCCGGCGAGTCCATGGCCCACATCAAGTACATGTACTTCGCCCAGGTCGCCCGCGCCGAAGGCGACATCGAGACCGCCGAGATCTTCGAGGAAACCGCGAAGCAGGAGGTCCAGCATGCCTTCGGCCACATGGACCTGCTGTACCCGAAGGCGAAGCTCGACACCGCCAAGTGCCTGGAGCTGGCCATCGAGGGCGAGACCTACGAGTACACCGAGATGTACCCGAACTTCCGCCACCTGGCGGTGGAAGAGGGCAACGAGGCCGCGGTGCGCGAGTTCGACGAGCAGATCGCGGAATCGAAGGAACACGCGGACATGTTCAAGGCCACGCTGGAAAAGGCGGCCAAGCGCTTCGGCGCCCTGACCAAGGTCGAGGAGCGTCACGCCAACCGCTACCGCGACACCCTGGCCCGGGTGAACGCGAAGAACGCGGCCTGATCGCAGCTGAAACGAATTCAATTCAACGAGGTGATGAGTATGAAAAAGTGGGAATGCGTGGTTTGCGGCTTCATCTACGACGAGGCCCAGGGCCTGCCCGAAGAGGGCATCGCCCCCGGCACCAAGTGGGACGACATCCCGGAAGACTGGGAGTGCCCGGACTGCGGTGTCGCCAAGGCCGACTTCGACATGATCGAGATCGCCGCCTGAGCCACAACCAGGGCAACACCTGTACCGCGGCCATCACGGCCGCGGTTTTTTACCCAGGACAATAGCTACAGGAGTCATCCATGAATCCCATCGTCATTATCGGTACCGGCCTGGCCGGCTACACGCTGGCGCGCGAGTTCCGCAAGCTCGACGCCGACACGCCGCTGGTGCTGATCAGCGCCGATGATGGCGCCTTCTATTCCAAGCCGATGCTGTCCAATGCCTTCGCCCAGGGCAAGGACGCGGCGGCACTGGTGAACACCCCGGCCGCGAAGATAGCCGAGCAGCTCAATGCCCGCATCCTCACGCAGACCCGGGTGACCGGTATCGACACCCGCAGCCGCCAGGTGGTGACCGGTCAGGAGACGATCGACTATGCCCGCCTGGTGCTGGCCCTGGGTGCCGATCCCATCCGCCTGCCGCTCGACGGGGATGCGGCCGACAGCGTGCTCTCGGTCAACGACCTGGCGGACTATGCCCGGTTTCGCGAGGCCCTGGAGCAGGGGCCGCGCGTGGCGCTGCTCGGCGCCGGCCTCATCGGCTGCGAGTTCGCCAATGACTTGGCCGGCCATGGCTACATCGTGGACGTGATCGACCTGGCCCCACTGCCGCTGGGACGCCTGCTGCCCGAGGCCTGCGGGATCGCCATGCGCGATGCCCTGACCGCGGCCGGCATCCGCCTGCACCTTGGCACCCAGGTCGAGCGCATCGTGCGGGAGGCCAGCGGCATCGCCCTGACGCTCGCCAACGGCGAGACCATCGATGCCGACACCGTGCTCTCCGCCGTGGGTCTGCGGCCGCGCACAGCCCTGGCCGAGACCGCGGGGCTTGCCGTGGGCCGCGGCATCCAGGTGGATCGCCGGCTGCAGACCAGCGCCGAGGACGTCTATGCCCTGGGCGACTGCGCGGAGGTGGATGGCGTGGTACTGCCTTACATCATGCCCATCATGCACGCGGCCCGGGCGCTGGCGAAGACACTGGCCAATGAGCCGACGCCCGTGAGCTACCCGGCCATGCCGGTGGTGGTGAAGACCCCGGCACTGGCCACCGTGGTCAACCCGCCTGCGCCAGGCAGCGAGGGCGAATGGCGGGTGAGTGGCCAGGCGCCGGACCTGCGCGCCGACTTCGTCGCCCCCGACGGCCGGCTGCTCGGTGTCTGCCTGATGGGCGAGGCGACGAAGCAGAAACAGGCGGTGACCCGCGAACTGCCCTCGCCGCTGGGCTGAACACCGCCCTGCAGCCCCCTGGCAGGGGAGACGGGAAGCCGTCTCCCCACCTATACTCGGGGCATGCCAGCATACGACAGGCGCACCCAGCGCGGCTTCATGCGCCACCCCTCCAACATCCCCATCGAGGTCGTCAGCGACCCGAAGAACCGGCTCGCCTCGCGGCTGCATGACGTGAGCCACGGCGGGCTCAGCTATCAGGCGGGCGAACCCCGCCGCCCCGGTGAAGTGGTGCGCCTGCGCATGCCGCTGATCGCCGAGGACGTCGAGACCCCGGCACGGGTGGTCTGGTGCCGGCCCAATGCACAGGGTTACCAGATCGGCGTGGAATTCCTGCGCGAGGAAGACGCCTACCGCGCCCGCATGATCGAACAGCTCTGCCACATCGAGCAGTACCGGCAGGAGGTGTTGCAGCGGGAGGGCCGCCGGCTCGACAGCCAGCAGGCCGCCCTGGAATGGATCGAAAAATACGCCAGCCGCTTTCCGGCTCCGGCCCCGCGTGAGGAGCCGAGCGAGAACCACTGACCGACTGCTGCGGCCCCGCCCCGGCTGTGGAACAATAGCCCCATGAATCCTTCTTCCGCACAGCGCGGTGTCTTCCTCACCGCCACCGACACCGGTGTCGGCAAGACCTTCGTGGGTACGCGGCTGGTCCAGGCCCTGTCCCGGCAGGGTCGCCGGGTCGCCGTACGCAAGCCGGCCGAGTCCGGCTGTGAGATGCAGGACGGCGAGCTGCAACCGGCCGATGCCCTGGCCCTGCAGGCCGCGGCCGGCACCCGCGAGGCACTGCAGGTCATCTGTCCCTACCGGTTTCGTCATGCCCTCTCGCCGCCGCGGGCTGCCAGCCTGGCCGGCGCACGACTCCCGCTCGCGGACCTGCGCTCGGCCGCACTCGGCGGACTGGACGGTTCGGACTGGCTGCATGTGGAAGGGGCCGGCGGAATCTGCTCGCCAATCGCCGAGGACGGGCTCAATGCCGACCTGGCCGCGGCCCTGGGCTTGCCGCTGGTACTGGTGGTGCCGGATCGGCTCGGGGGAATCAATCAGGCCCTCATGGGGCTGGCCGCCGCCAAGCGGCATGGCCTGCACGTGGCGGCCCTGGTACTCAACCGCGTGACGGCAGAGACCGATCCGGACATGGACAATGCGGCTGAACTCGCCGCCCACAGCGACTGCCCCGTCTTCTGCCTGGCCCACGGGGCCACTGACGGCCTGGACGCGCTGGCCGCCCTGCTGGCGGGTTCAGACGAATAGCTGCAGCAGCCGCCGGGCAACCCCGCGATAGAGCTCGACCTGCGCCTGGCGCTCGAGCCGGGTGGCGAACTCCGGCACCCAGCCCCGCAGATGGTCCCAGGCCTCGGCCAGCAGCGCCGGCCCCAGGTCATGCTCGCTCTCGAGCAATTCGGCCAGCAGGTTGAGCTCGGCGCAGAGATAGTCCGGCGGCATGTTGGTGAGCGGGAACCCAGCCCGCAGATGCAGCGAGGCCATCGTCCAGGCGGGTTCCTCCCCCGGACCGGCGTAGTCGGTGGCGAAGGGTGGGCACTGGGCGGCCTGCTGCCCGCGGAAGAACAGCCGCCGGTATTCTGCCCGCCACTCATCCAGCCCCAGGGTAGCCAGCTGCCGCTCGGCGCCGGCCAGCCAATCCCAGACGGTGGCCAGGTCCTGCACCAGCTCGCGTACCGGCTCGCCCGGAAACGCCAGCAGGCCGCGCAGGAGATGCAGCTCGTCGACGCTC
>JAJLKJ010000049.1:0-36937 GCA_033839185.1 Gammaproteobacteria bacterium | reverse complement strand
TCGATCTGCACGGCCACCTTGCCACCCTCCACGGCGATGTTCTTCACCGCGCCGGCGGAGACCAGGTCCTTTTCCAGGTAGGGATCGTCGAGCTCCCTCAGTGCCGTTTCAACCTGCAATTGCGATACGTCAGCCATGGGTTTGCGTGTCCTCTGAGAATTCGGTGTCCGCCGCATGTGGCGGGACCGCGCATTCTACACCAGGACGGGGGTGGCGAAAAAACACAGCGCAGATGCGGTTAAGCCGCTGATACGGCGCGATTTATGGCGGAAAAGCCGCCGACCTGATAACTTATGCGGCCTTCATGACTCACCAACCTCACGCCGACATGACGCAGACGCCCCGACAGATCCTGGTCACCAGCGCCCTGCCCTACGCCAACGGGCCCATCCACCTCGGCCACCTGGTGGAATACATCCAGACCGACATCTGGGTGCGCTTCCAGCGCATGCGTGGCCACCAGTGCATCTACGTCTGCGCCGACGATGCCCACGGCACCCCGATCATGCTGCGCGCGCGCCAGGAGGGCATCAGCCCCGAAGCGCTCATCGCGCGCATCGGCGAGGAACATCAGGCGGACTTCGCCGGGTTCGGGATCTCCTTCGACAACTACCACTCCACGCACTCGGAAGAGAATCGCGCCCTCTCCGCGCTGATCTACCAGCGTGCGCGCGACGCGGGCCATATCGCCGTGCGCACCATCAGGCAGGCCTACGACCCCGAGGCCCAGATGTTCCTGCCGGACCGCTTCATCAAGGGCAGCTGCCCCAGGTGCGGCGCCGAGGACCAATACGGCGACTCCTGTGAGAAGTGCGGGGCCACCTACGCCCCCACCGACCTGAAGAACCCGGTCTCGGCCATCTCCGGGGCCACCCCCGTAGAGAAGGAGTCCGAACACTACTTCTTCCGGCTGGGCGATTTCGAGGGCATGCTGCGCGACTGGACCCGCGGCGAGCAGCTGCAACCCGAGATCAGCAACAAGCTGAAGGAGTGGTTCGAGGCCGGCCTGCAGGACTGGGACATCTCGCGCGACGCGCCCTACTGGGGCTTTGAGATCCCGGGGGCGCCGGGCAAGTTCTTCTATGTCTGGCTGGATGCGCCGATCGGCTACATGGCCAGCTTCCAGAACTACTGCGACCGCACCGGCACGGATTTCGACGCCTTCTGGAGCCCCGACTCCAGGGCCGAGGTGTACCACTTCATCGGCAAGGACATCGCGTATTTTCACACCCTGTTCTGGCCGGCCATGCTGGATGCGGCCAACTTCCGCAAGCCCACCGGGGTATTCTGCCACGGCTTCCTGACGGTGAACGGACAGAAGATGTCCAAGTCGCGCGGCACCTTCATCATGGCACGCACCTACCTCAACCACCTGAACCCGGAGTCACTGCGCTACTACTTCGCCGCCAAACTGGGGGCCGGCGTGGACGACATCGATCTCAGCCTCGACGACTTCATGCAGCGCGTGAACAGCGACCTGGTGGGCAAGGTGGTGAACATCGCCAGCCGCTGCGCGGGCTTCATCAACAAGCAGTTCGACGGCAGGCTCGCCGATGCGCTCTCCGAGCCGGATCTGTACGACGCCTTCCGCCGCAGCGCCGGGGAGATCGCACAGCGCTACGAGCGTCGCGAGTACGGCCAGGCCATGCGCCAGATCATGGCGCTGGCCGACACCGCCAACCAGTACATCGACGAGAAGAAACCCTGGGTGCTCGCGAAACAGGAAGGCCGCGAGGCCGAGGTGCAGGCCGTCTGCACCATGGGGCTGAACCTGTTCCGCGTCCTGATCGCCTTCCTCAAGCCCGTGGTACCGAAGCTCGCCGCCGATTCCGAGGCCTTCCTCGGCACCGGCGAACTCGCCTGGAACAGCATCGACGAACCGCTCACCGGCGTGAAGATCAAGCCGTTCAAGGCCCTCATGACCCGTATCGAGAAGGACACCATCGACGCCATGCTCGACGAATCCAAGGAAACCCTGGCGGCTGCCCAGGGCACTGCCCCCGCAGCCGGCCCGCTGGCCGACGACCCCATCGCCGCCGAGATAGCCTTTGAAGACTTCGCGAAGATCGATCTGCGGGTGGCCAGGATCGTGAAGGCCGAGCACGTGGAGGGGGCCGACAAGCTCCTGCAGCTCACGCTGGACCTGGGCGGCGAAACCCGCAACGTCTTTGCCGGCATCAAGTCGGCCTACGCACCCGGGGACCTGGAGGGCCGGCTCACCGTGATGGTGGCCAACCTCGCCCCGCGCAAGATGCGTTTCGGCCTGTCCGAGGGCATGGTGCTGGCGGCCGGGCCGGGCGGCAAGGACCTGTTCATCCTCAACCCGGACGAGGGCGCCGCTCCCGGCATGCGCGTGAAATAACGCGCTTTCCACGCAGCCTGTCGGGTTGAAGCCCCACCCGGCGCCTTCCATACTGGACAATACGCGCAACACCGAGGAACCCAAGGCATGACCGAATACGCGCTCATCCTCGTGGGCACCGTGCTCGTCAACAACTTCGTGCTGGTGAAGTTCCTCGGCCTGTGCCCGTTCATGGGCGTGTCGCGCAAGCTGGAAACCGCCACCGGCATGGGGCTGGCCACCACCTTCGTGCTCACGCTCTCCTCGGTGTGCAGCTACCTGGTCAACGAATACCTGCTGGTGCCCTTCGGCATCGAGTACCTGCGCACCATCAGCTTCATCCTGGTGATCGCGGCCGTGGTGCAGTTCACCGAGATGGTGGTACACAAGACCAGCCCCCTGCTCTACAACGTGCTCGGCATCTTCCTGCCGCTCATCACCACCAACTGCGCGGTGCTGGGCGTGGCCCTGCTCAACGTGCAGGAGAGCCACGGCTTCGTCGAGTCCGTGCTCTACGGCTTCGGGGCCGCCGTCGGTTTCACCCTGGTGCTGGTGCTGTTCGCCGCCATCCGCGAGCGCGTGGCGGCGGCCGACGTGCCGGTACCGTTTCGCGGCAGCGCCATCGCCTTCATCACCGCCGGGCTCATGTCGCTGGCCTTCATGGGCTTCGTCGGACTGGTGAAGGGCTAGGCGCATGCTGGCCGCCATCCTCGTCATCGTCTCGCTCGCCGCCTTCTTCGGCCTGGTGCTGGGCTTTGCCGCCATCCGCTTCCACGTCGAGGGCGAGCCCATCGTCCAGCAGATCGACGCCCTGCTGCCGCAGACCCAGTGCGGCCAGTGCGGCTTCGCCGGCTGCCGGCCCTACGCCGAGGCCATCGCCCGCGGCGAGGCGGACATCAACCAGTGCCCGCCGGGTGGCGAGGCGACCATACTCGCCCTGGCCGACCTGCTGGGCCGGGACCCCAAGCCGCTCAACGACGAGCATGGCGAGCACACCGAGCCCATGGTGGCCGTCATCGACGAGAACACCTGTATCGGCTGCACCCTGTGTATCCAGGCCTGCCCGGTGGACGCCATCCTGGGGGCGGCCAAGCAGATGCACACGGTGATCGAGAGCGAGTGCACCGGCTGCAAGCTCTGTATCGAGCCCTGCCCGGTGGACTGCATCACCATGGAGCCGCTCCAGCGCGAGCTGAAGGACTGGAAGTGGCCCTACCCGGACAGGCCCTATCTGCAGGAGGCGGAGGACGCCAGCGATGCCGGTCAGGACGACGGCAAGCATGCCGCCTGAACGACCCGTCCGCCCCATGGCCGCCTGAGGAAAACTGATACAATCCCGCCCCATGCACGAACGCGCGCCCCATCTCTGGCATTTCCACGGCGGCCTGCGCCTGGAGGGTCACAAGGACCTCTCCACGCGCGAGCCGATCCTGGACATGCGCATTCCGCGCTGGATCATCCTGCCCGTGCAGCAGCACATCGGCGAACCGGCCGAGGTCCTGGTGAAGCCGGGTGATCACGTGAAGAAGGGGCAGCTGGTCGCCCGTGCAGGCGGCTACATCAGCGCCCCCGTGCATGCCTCCACCTCGGGCGTGGTCGCGGCCGTGGAGGAACGCCCGGTCCCCCACCCCTCCGGTCTCAGCGCCCCCTGCGTGGTGATCGAGACCGACGGGCGCGACGAGTGGCTGGCCGACCGCATGCCGGCCCTGCCCGACTACGCCGGCCTGGATGCCGTCACCCTGCGCAACCGCGTGCGCGAGGCCGGCATCGTCGGCCTGGGCGGCGCCGCCTTCCCGGCCTCGGTCAAGCTCAATCCGCCGCCGGGCCGGCGCATCGAGACCCTCATCATCAACGGCGCCGAATGCGAGCCCTACATCACCTGCGACGACATGCTCATGCGCGAGCAGGCGCAGGCGGTGATCGAGGGCATACGTATCATCCAGCGCATCGTGCAGGCCGAACGCTGCCTGATCGGCATTGAGGACAACAAGCCCGAGGCCATCGCCGCCATGCGTGAGGCCCTGGGCGAGGACGACGTGATCGCGATCGTGCAGATCCCGACACGCTACCCCACCGGGGGCGAGAAGCAGCTCATCAAGGTTCTCACCAACCGCGAGGTGCCCAGCAACGGCCTGCCGAGCGACATCGGCATCGTCTGCCACAACGTCGGCACCGCGGCGGCCGTCTACCGGGCCGTGGCCCACGGCATCCCGCTGGTCTCGCGCTTGGTCACCGTCACCGGCCAGGGCGTGCAGCACCCGCGCAACATCGAGGTGCTCGTCGGCACGCCGATCAGCGAGGTGGTGGCCTTCACCGGCGGTTACAGCGAGGCCGTGGAGCGCCTCATCATGGGCGGTCCGATGATGGGCTTCGCCCTGGGGGATGACGAGGTACCGGTGATCAAGGGCACCAACTGCATCCTCGCGGCAGGCCGCGGAGAGGTGGACCGCCCCGGTCCGGCCATGCCCTGCATCCGCTGCGGCGAGTGCCAGCGCGCCTGCCCCGCCCTGTTGCTGCCGCAGCAGCTCTACTGGCATGCCCACGCCCGCGATTTCGACAAGGTCCAGGACTTCGCCCTGTTCGACTGCATCGAGTGCGGCTGCTGCTCCTATGTGTGCCCGAGCAACATCCCGCTGGTGCAGTACTTCCGCTTCGCCAAGACCGAGATCTGGGAACAGGAACGCGAGAAGCGCAAGGCCGATATCGCCCGCCAGCGCCACGAGTTCCGCCAGGAGCGCCTGGAGCGCGAAGAGCGCGAGAAGGCCGAGCGCCTGGCGAAGAAGAAGGCCGCCCTGGCCAAAACCGCCGAGGACGGCGAGGCGGAGGACCCGAAGAAGGCGGCCATCAAGGCGGCGCTGGAACGGGCCAAGGCGAAGAAGGCGGCCACCGGCGCGGCGCCGAAGAACACCGATAACCTCACCGAGGCGCAGCAGCGGCAGATCGAGGAGGCCGAGGCCCGCCGTAGCGCCGCCCGCGCGGACCGGAACACCTCCGACGAGAAGGACGCCTGAGCATGCGCTTCCCCACCGTCAGCTCACCCCATCACACGCCGGCGAAGAGCGTCTCGCGCGTGATGGGCGCCGTGATGCTGGCCCTGCTGCCGGGCACGGCCGCCGCCACCTGGTACTTCGGCTGGGGCGTGCTCATCAACGTGGTGCTGGCGGCCGGCTTCGCCGTCGCCCTGGAGGCCGCGATGCTCGCCCTGCGCGGGCGGCCGCTCCGGCCCTTCCTCACCGACGGCAGCGCCGTACTCACCGCCTGGCTGTTCGCCCTGGCCCTGCCGCCGCTCACCGAGTGGTGGATCACCCTCATCGGCATCGTCTTCGCCATCGTCATCGCCAAGCAGCTCTACGGCGGGCTCGGCCACAACCCCTTCAACCCGGCGATGGTCGGCTATGTGGTCGTGCTGGTGTCCTTCCCCCGGGAGATGACCCTGTGGCTGCCGCCGGAGATGCTGGCCGAGACGCGCTTCGACTTCCTGCAGGCCCTGAGTGTGGTCTTCACCGGCAGCCTGCCGGCCGGGCTGTCCTGGGATGCCATCACCATGGCCACGCCGCTCGACCTGATGAAGACCGAGCTGTCGCTGAACCGCACCATCGAGGAGATCCGCCAGAGCCCGCTGTTCGGCGACTTCTCCGGCCAGGGCTGGGAGTGGATCGCCAACTGGTACGCCATCGGCGGCTTCTGGCTGCTGTTCCGCCGCACCATTGCCTGGCAGATCCCGGTGGCCATGCTGGGCTCGCTGTTCGCCATTGCCACCCTGTTCTACTGGATGGACCCCGACGCCCATGCCGGCCCGCTGTTTCACGTCTTTTCCGGCGGGGCCATCATCGGCGCCTTCTTCATCGCCACCGATCCGGTGAGCGCCGCCACCACCCCGCGGGGGCGCCTGATCTACGGCGCCGGCATCGGCGTACTGACCTACGTGATCCGTACCTGGGGTGGCTACCCGGATGGCATCGCCTTCGCCGTCCTGCTGATGAACATGGCCGCCCCCACCATCGACTACTACACGCGACCACGGGTCTTCGGCGAGGAACGCCACCCGCCGGGGCAGGACTGAGCGATGGCCATGAACGTCCGACACATCCTGACCTCCGCCGTGCTGCTGGCCCTGTTCGCCCTGATCGGCACCACCGTCGTGGCACTGATCCATGACGGGACTGCCGAGCGCATCGTCGAGAACGAGCGCCTGGCCACCCTGCGCAACCTCAACGCCATCCTGCCGCACGAACGCTACGACAACGAGCTCCTGGCCGACCAGCGGGTGATCCGGGACGAGGACCTGGCCGGCGGCCAGCCGGTCACCGTCTACCGCGCCTTCCGGGACGGGAAGCCGGTGGCGGCGGTCTTCGCCACCGTCGCCCCGGACGGCTACGGCGGCCCCATCCGCCTGCTGGTGGGCGTGAACGTGGACGGCACCGTGGCCGGCGTGCGCGTCACCGGACACCGCGAGACGCCGGGGCTGGGCGACCCCATCGATGCCAGCCGTTCCGACTGGATCCTGGGTTTTGACGGACGCTCGCTCGGCGATCCGCCACTGGCACGCTGGGCCGTGGCCCGCGACGGCGGCGTCTTCGACCAGTTCACCGGCGCCACCATCAGCCCGCGGGCCGTGGTCGGGGCGGTGCGCGAGGTTCTGGTATACTTTGCCGCCCACGGCGAGACGATCTTCCCGTCCCTGGCCGCGCCGACCGAATCATCCGAGGAGGAGCCCGATGAGTGATCACGGCTACAAGGCGATCGCACTGGATGGCCTCTGGCGCAACAACCCGGGCCTGGTGCAGCTGCTGGGCCTGTGCCCGCTGCTGGCCGTCACCGGCACGGTGGTCAACGGCCTGGGCCTCGGGCTGGCCACCACCGCCACCTTCGTCATCTCCAACGTCATCGTGGCGCTGATCCGCAACCTGGTCCGCCCCGAGGTGCGCATCCCCGTGTTCGTGCTGGTGATCGCCTCGGCCGTCACCGCCATCGAACTCCTGATGAGCGCCTATTTCTTCCAGCTCTACACGATCCTGGGGATTTTTATTCCCCTTATCGTGACAAATTGCGCTATTATCGGCCGCGCCGAGGCGTTTGCCTCGAAGAACAGCGTGCCCCGGGCCTTTGTTGACGGCCTGACCATGGGCCTGGGCTTCACCCTGGTGCTGATCGTGCTGGGCGGGATGCGCGAGGCCATCGGTTCCGGCACGCTCTTGGCGCAGGCCCATCTCATGTTCGGCGAGACGGCCCGCGCCTGGACCATCACACTGGTCGAAGACTATCGCGGCTTCCTGCTGGCCATCCTGCCACCCGGTGCCTTCATCGGGCTGGGTTTCCTGGTGGCCATCAAGAACGTGATCGATACGCGTATGGAAAGACGACAGGCCGCCCAGAGCCCGCTCACCGAGGCCCCCGAGGCCGCCTGAGGCGGATGGCGCCGCTCGTATCAACCGATTCGCATCGAGTTTCAAGCTTGCTAGAGGAGTAATCGAGAATGGCTGGTCATTTCCCATTCGGCATGAAGCGTGGCTCCCGCTACGGTCTGGCCCCGCGCGGCACCCTGGCCGCCTTCTACGAGAAGGAAGGCTTCAACAACGAGCTCCAGGAAAAGTACTACAAGTGGTGGTACGACTGGGCCAAGAACTTCGTCGACAACGACGCGGATCTGAGCGCCACCGTGGGCGTGCGCTTCAACAGCTACCCGATGGGTCAGCACTCCGAACACGCCTTCCACCTGAACGACAAGTTCTGGTGCATGACCATGGACGAGCTGGGCTCCTTCATCAGCAACCTGATCTTCCCCAAGCTGGGTGAAAAGGGCATGCACGAGCTGGAGGAAAAGCACCACCACCTGCTCGAGGAGCTGCGCAAGGAAGCCGAGAAGAATCCGCGCGAAGAATCCCCGGACGTCGGTCTCTTCCGCCACGTCTGAGGCCGCGGCTCTCCGTTGCCTGATCGAGAGCCCCGCCCTGCGGGGCTCTCGCGTTTCCGGACCCTGCCATGAACGCCGCCAAGCGCCACGAGATCTTCGCCCGCCTGCGGGCCGAGAACCCGCATCCGACCACCGAGCTCGAATACTCCACGCCCTTCGAGCTGCTGGTGGCCGTGATCCTCTCCGCCCAGGCCACCGACAGGGGCGTGAACAAGGCCACGGCGAAGCTGTTCCCCGTCGCCAACACGCCACAGGCCATCCTGGAACTGGGCGAGGACGGGCTCAGGCACTATATCAAGACCATCGGCCTGTTCAACAGCAAGGCGAAGAACATCATCGAGACCTGCCGTCTGCTGGTCGAACGGCATGGCGGCGAGGTGCCGGCCGAGCGCGAGGCCCTGGAGGCCCTGCCCGGTGTCGGCCGCAAGACCGCCAATGTCATCCTCAACACCGCCTTCGGCCAGCCCACCATGGCCGTCGACACCCACATCTTCCGTGTCTCCAACCGCACCGGACTCGCCCCGGGCAAGACCGTGCTGGCGGTGGAAAAGAAGCTCCTCAAGGTGGTGCCCGAGGAGTTTCTCATCGACGCCCATCACTGGCTGATCCTGCTGGGACGCTACATCTGTGTGGCACGTACGCCCAAATGCCCCGAGTGCCCGATCCGCGACCTCTGCGAATACCGCCACAAGACGGGGGAACAGGCCGCGCCCGCCACCAGGAAACGCAGCCCGGCCAGGAAAAAGGCCGCCCGCCGGAGGACCTGAACCATGTTCGGCAACGACCGCAACCAGCTGCGACGGCTCTACTGTGATGCCTGGGCACGCCGCCGGGACGGCGAGACGCTGGACCCGCTCGCCCGGCAGATCGCCGACGTCATCGAGGCCCACCCGGAGTACCACCCGCTGCTGGACGACCCCGAGGCCGCCCTCGGTGCCGAATACACCCCGGAGATGGGTCAGTCCAATCCCTTCCTGCACATGGGCATGCACCTGGCCATCCGCGAACAGGTCGGCACCGACCGTCCTGCCGGCATCCGTGTGGCCTGGCAGGCGCTGGTGGGTCAGCTGGGCGAACACGAGGCGGAACACCGCATCATGGAATGCCTCGGACGCGCCCTGTGGGAGGCCCAGCGCAGCCAGCGCGAGCCGGACGAACAGCAGTACCTCGAGTGCATCCGGCAGCTCGTCGGCTGATCGACGCCGCAAGGAAAGTCAGTATTTGACACTGCGGGCTTGTACCTGCCCGGTCGATCTGCTTTCATAACCCTTGAGGGATACCGCCTTTTGGCGGGGGCGCCTTCAGTCTTGCAGTGACAGGGATCCGGGGCATGCCCTGTCGCGCGCCTCCTAATGTCATTACGCGAGTCGTCAGGAGTACGCTCATCCACCGCGACCGGTTCGCGGTGGTACAGGCCTGGAACACAAGGGACAGCACGGTGCAGGCCGTCACTAACAAGAACAGCAAAGGGCTGGGTCGTGGATAGCGAAGCGCTGAAGATTCCCAAGCGACAGAAACTCGTCACGCTCTGGGTACACCCCGAAGGCCGCGTGATCGGCTCGATGTACCTATACGAACAGAGCGAATACCACTCGGGCGAAGAACAGCCGGTCGAGGTGCTGAACAACGAGGCGCCCTTCCTGGTATTGCAGCGCGAAGACCTCGACGAGGCGCGCTTCTACAACAAGCGCTCCATCGTTCGGGTGGAATTCCAGGCCGAGGAACCTGCCGATTCGCAGGACCTCACCACCCTGCGCTGCCGCCTGCACATGATGGACGGGAGCATGTTCGAGGGCGAGATCCGCGAGTTTCTCGACCCGCAGCACCGCCGGCTCTACGACTACATCAACCAGACGGGCGAGCGTTTCATCAAGCTGCACGTGGACGACGGCCGCACCTACCTGGTGAACAAGGCCTACATCGTCCACATCGCCCAGCTCGACTGAAGCGGCACTCACGGGGACGAGGAGGATATGGGTCTTATTTCGGACTTTCGCGTGGGCCGGCTGGTGGAGCGTGTACTCGCCGCTGAAGACCTGCATGCGGAAAAGACCGTCGAGGCCCTGACCAAACTGCGCGAGGCAGGCAAGCCGGCCATCCCGCAGATCATCGAGGCCCTGTCCGCGGCCAACAAGGACCAGCGCGACGCCCTGCTGCAGATCCTCATCACCCTGCTGGACAACAGCACGCTCTCGGTCTTCATCAAGACCCTAGGCGACAAGAACCCGCGCATCGTCAACGCCATCACCACGCTGTTGCAGCAGGCCGGCGCCTATGACCCCAACCGCCTGATCCCGCATTTCGAGAATCCCGACATCCCCGAGGCGGCCCTGATCAAGATCCTCGAGAGCCACAGGCAGCGCGTCAACCCCAAGACCCTGCTGGTGCAGGCGGTCAAGCTGGACCGCACCCGCCAGGTGCCGCTGTTCAACATGATCCGCGAGCTCGCCAGCGAGGCCCTGATACCCGACCTGGTCGTCCGTGCCTCGGCCAAGGAACCGCATGTGCGCGCGAATGTGGCGCGCGTGCTGGGCCGGTTCCTCGATCGGCCCGAAGTGCGCGAGGCCCTGTGGAAGCTGCTCGACGACCCGCAGAAACTGGTGCGCATGTCGGCGCTGGCGGGTGTTGCACAAATGGGCTCGCCGCCGGACATCAAACCCGTCGTCAAACTGCTCCGGGACCCGGATCTCAACGTTCAGCACAGGGCCATCGACGCCCTGGTGCAATGGAAGCACCCGGACACCCTCACCGAGCTCCTGCCGCTGCTGCAGGACGACTCCGAGTACATCCGTCGCGGCGCGGTGGAAGTGCTCAACGCCATCGCCGACACCCAGTCCATCAAGCAGCTGCTCAGCGCCATCAAGGACAGCGACTGGTGGGTACGCGAGCGCGCCTCCGACGCCCTGATCAAGATCGGGGGCCCGCGTGTGGTCGAGGCCATGCTGGGACTGATCAAGGACGACGACGAGTACATCCGCCGCACGGCCATCGAGGTGATCAATGCCAGTGGCGACGAAAGCGCCTTCGACCAGGTGCTGGAGGCCCTGGAGGACTCCGACTGGTGGGTGCGCGAACGCGCCATCGACGCACTGGCCACCATGGGCAGCGACAAATCCCTGCCCCTGCTCTACAAGGCACTGGCAAAGGACGAGTACACCCGCCGGGCCGCGGTACGTGCCCTGGGACAGATCGGCAACCGTGGCGCCATCAAGGAGCTGCTGCCCCTGCTGAAGGACCCGGACGAGACGGTGCGCAAGGAGACACTGCAGGCACTGGCCGCACTCGCCTCCGAGGCCCACGCCCATCCCATCCGCAAGGCCATCGAGGCGGCCATGCCGGAGTATGGCGAGGAGCTGCGCGAACTGGCCGGCGAGGCCCTGCGGGCGATCGAGCAGCGCGCCGGCGGCAGCAGCGGCGGCATGTTCAGCACCAATGCCCCGGAGACCCAGATGCTGCGTCGCGGCGAGCCCGGTGCCCAGCCGGCCAGTCCCGGCGACATGCCCCCGCCGGCCAGTCCCGAGCCGCCGGCCGCGGCCGGTGACGAGACAAACCTCGCCCAGCCGGAGAAGCTCACCCCCGGCACGGTGCTGAACAACCGCTATCACATGATCCGCCAGATCGGCAAAGGCGCCTTCGGCACCGTCCTGCTGTTCGAGGACAAGGTGCTCGACGAACGGGTGATCATGAAGTTCATCAACCCGCAGTTCGCCACCGACGAGAACGTGCGCCGCCGTTTCATCCACGAGATCCGCTATGCGCGCAAGGTCACGCACCCCAACGTGATCCGCATCCACGACTTTCTCAGTTTCGGCGATGCGGCCGCGATCTCCATGGAATACTTCCCGGGGCATACCCTGGGTGACGAACTCAAGCAGAACGGCATGCTCGCCTGGAATCATGCCCGCCACATCCTGCTGCAGATCACGGCCGCACTCGCCGCCGCCCATCGCGAGCAGGTCGTGCACCGTGACATCAAGCCGGCCAACATCCTCATCAACCAGGACGGCCTGGTGAAACTGGTGGACTTCGGCATCGCGGCCGCTTCCGGCAATGCCGAGACGCGCCTCACCCGCACCGGCATGGTGGTCGGCACCCCCACCTACCTCGCCCCGGAGCAGGTGCTGGGCAAGCCGGTGGACAACCGCACCGACATCTACAGCCTCGGCATCATCATGTACCAGATGTTCGCCGGCAAGCCGCCCTATACCGGGGAGGATGCCATGTCACTCATGTACCAGCATGTACAGGGTGAGGCCGAGCCGCTCTACAAGGTCAATCCGAAGATATCCAGGACGCTGAGCGCCATCATCATGAAGGCCATGGCCAGGGACCCGGACAAGCGCTATCAGTCCATGGACGAACTCCATGACCGGCTGGCGATGATTCCCGAGGAATAGCACCCCATGGCACGTATCGATGCCTTCCTGAAACTCGGCCGCGAACAGGGCTGCTCCGACATCCACCTCGCCGTGGGCGTTCCGCCGATGCTGCGCATGCATGGCGACATCATGCCGATCAAGTTCCGCGACCTCGGCGAGGCCGAACTCGAGGGTTACGTCAACGAGATCCTCACCGAGACGCAGCGCAAGCGGCTGCGCGAGGGCGAGGACCTGGACTTCTCCTACATGGCGCGCGATGTCGGCCGCTTTCGCGCCAACATCTTCCGCAAGCTGGGTGGTGTGGGCGCCACCTTCCGGCACATCCCCTCGAATGTGCCCACGCTGCAGGAGCTCAAGCTGCCGGCGGTGGTGGAAAAGGTCACCCATCACCACCAGGGCATGATCCTGGTCACCGGCGCCACCGGCACCGGCAAGTCCACCACGCTGGCGGCGATGATCGATCACATCAACACGACCCGCCGCGCCAATATCATCACCCTGGAAGACCCGGTGGAGTTCGTGCATCGCAGCAAGAACTCCCAGGTGATCCAGCGCGAGGTCGGCACCCATGTCGACAACTTCGCCAACGGCCTGCGCGCCGCACTGCGTGAAGATCCGGACATCATCCTGGTGGGCGAGCTGCGCGACATGGAGACCATCAGCATGGCGATGATGGCCGCCGAGACCGGGCACCTCGTGCTCGGCACCCTGCATACCACCTCGGCCACCAAGACCCTGGACCGCATCATCGACGCCCTGCCCGCCGAGCAGCGCGAACAGGCCAAGATCTTTCTTGCGCAGAACCTGCACGCGGTCATCACCCAGGTGCTGGTCAAGACTGCCGACGGACGCGGCCGCAAGGCCATGCTCGAGATCCTGACCATGAACACCGCCATCGCCCGCCTCATCGCCACCGACAAGCTGTTCCAGATCCCGACCCAGATCCAGACGGGCAAGGCCCAGGGCATGCAGCTGCTCGACCAGGCGCTGATGGAGGCACTGCAGAAGGGCGAGATCGACCCCGACGACGCCTACCTGCACGCACACGACAAGAAGCAGTTCCAGCGTTTCGTCAGTGATCCCTCCCTGCTGCCCAAGGTCGACCTGGCCGGCGGCTGAGCCCAGACAATCGGAGACCCACGCGTGGCAAGCATCGAAGAACTGCTGGAGATGATGGTCCGGACCAAGGGTTCGGACCTGCACTTCATCGCCGGCGAACCGGCACGTGTGCGCCGGCTGGGCGAACTCGAAACCGAGGGTGAAACCGAACTGGACCCCGAGTTCGTGCAGACCGAGATCTACAAGATCATGCCGCCCGAGATCCGCGCCCAGTTCGAATCACACGACCATGCGGACTTTGCCCTGTCGATGGAGGGGCTGGCGCGCTTTCGCGTGAACGTCTTCCGCCACATCGCCGGCATGGGCGCCGTATTCCGCGGCATCCCCGCCTCGGCCTTCTCGCTGGAAGAGCTCGGCCTGCCCGAGGTCATCGCCAGCCTGTGCATGCAGACCAACGGCCTGATGCTGGTTACCGGCAAGACCGGCTCGGGCAAGTCCACCACCCTGGCGGCGATGGTCGATTACATCAACAGCCGGCGCAAGGCACACATCATCACCATCGAGGACCCGATCGAATTCGTGCACAGCCGCAAACGCAGCCTCATCAGCCAGCGCGAGGTCGGCCAGCATACCCGCACCTTCGCCAGCGCCCTGCGCTCGGCCCTGCGCGAGGACCCGGACGTCATCCTCATCGGCGAGCTGCGCGACCTCGAGACCACCAGCCTCGCGGTCACCGCCGCCGAGACGGGCATCATGGTGCTCGGCACCCTGCACACCAACGGCGCCATCTCCACCGTGGACCGCCTGGTCAACACCTTCCCGCTGAACAAGCAGAACCAGGTGCGCTCCATGCTGGCTACCTCGCTGCGCGCCGTGGTCTCCCAGCAGCTCGTCACCAAGGCGGATCGCAGCGGCCGGCTCGCCGCCATCGAGATCCTGATCAACAACTCGGCAGTGTCCAACATCCTGCGCGAAGGCAAGACCGAGCAGCTCGAAAACATCCTCACCGGCGGCTCGCTGCAGGGCATGCAGAGCATGGACAATGCCCTGCGCCGCCTGGTCGACAGCGGTCAGGTCAAGGGGGAGGAGGCCTACGACAAGGCCTTTCGCAAGGCCGAGTTCGAGAAGTACCGCGGCGCCGCCGGGTAAGCACCGTACGCATCCGCACGTCGGTGACGGGACTCAGCCTTCCACTCGCCGATGTCGACAGTCCCAAACGACCCACTGCTGGAGCCCCTCTCCGTTGCCCACCCGGCAGCCCCTCAGCAACCTCACCATTCACCTCGCAGCCACGCCTCTGGACGAGCCCATGCTGGCCCATGCCTGAAAACCGCACGGCGATGCAGGACGGCTGTAAGGTTTGACGCTGTATCACGACTATATCGTTGATACCCGAAATCATCCCCGGGGACCCCAGCATACTGGCCCGGCAATCCAGCGTTGGTGTGAAGCGCCCTGTGCAACCGGGAACGGGCAGGAGGACATCTTGACGGAGAACACAGATGCTGCGATTCATGACACGACTGCATAGCCTGCTCGAGGCGACACGACGAGGCGACTTTCTCGCACCACTGCTGTTACGCCTCTACCTGGCACCCGTGTTCTGGATGGCAGGGACCAGCAAGCTCGCCAACATTGACTCGACCATCGAATGGTTCGGCAATCCGGACTGGGGTCTGGGCCTGCCACTGCCGGCCCTCATGGCCTGGCTGGCGGCATTGACGGAGACCATCGGTGCCGTCCTGCTCCTGTTCGGCCTGGCCACCCGCTGGGTATCGTTTCCGCTCATGGTCACGATGATCGTCGCGGCCATTACCGTACACTGGCAGAACGGCTGGCTGGCGATTGCCGAGGGTGCGGGAAGCCTGTTCGCCAATGAGCGGACCATCGGTGCGATCGAGCGGCTCGACCGGGCCAGGGAGATTCTGCGCGAACACGGGAATTACGCCTGGCTTACCGAGAACGGCAGCTTCGTCATCCTGAACAACGGCATCGAATTTGCCGCCACTTACTTCATCATGCTGCTCGCATTGTTCTTTTACGGGGCAGGCCGCTACGTGAGCATCGATTACTGGCTGGCCAGACGCCTGCGGTACCTGCCGGGGAAAGCCCGCAATGTCCTCGACCAATGAACGATCCTGACCGACCCGGCCCGGCAGAGGCAGACAGGACATGGGATGACCCCATCGCCCTGCAGAACCTGAGACAAGACCTTCTGCGCTTCGCTCGTCTGCAGCTGCGCGACGCAGTGCTTGCCGAGGATGTGGTACAGGATACGCTGTCGGCGGCCTTTGCATCCCGTCAGGGGTTTCGCGGGGAGGCGAGCCTGCGAACATGGACGGCCTCGATCCTGAGAAACAAGATCATCGACCAGATACGCCAGCGCAAACGCGATGCCAGCCTGAATCTGCTGAAGGAAGAGGAAATCGATGTGCAGCAGAGCGGCCTTTTCGACCAGCGGGGACATTGGCGCCGCGATTGCCGCCCACGGGACTGGGAAAGCCCGGAACAGGCACTGATCGATGAACAGTTCTGGGAGATCTTCGAGCTCTGCCTCACGGCACTGACGGAGAACACTGCCAGGGTGTTTTCGATGCGTGAACTGCTCGGGCTGGAAACACGGGAGATTGCCGGTGAACTTGGCATCAGTGAAAACAACTGCTGGGTCATTCTTCACCGGGCACGCTCCCGATTACGACTCTGCCTGGAAAAAAGCTGGCAGCAGGAACGGTGACGACCATGAGAAACTGCGAAGAGATCACGAAACTCCTGTCAAAACGGCAGGACACCGCGCTGAGCCTCCCGGAACGCATCGAGCTCACACTGCACCTCGGTGTGTGCACCGGCTGTCGCAACTATGCCCGTAACATCCTGTTTCTGAGCCAGGCCTGCCGGTCATTGCGGGAACTGGATAACCCGCGGAAGAAGACATGACACCCGGCACGTGCTATCGACGGCACCCACCAGCCATCCAGGCGGGAAATCCCGTGTAAGGATTTCCCGCCTGGGGCGTCAATACACCTGAGGCCATCATTCCGGGCCTTCCGTGAAACCATCCCAAATGCATGGGATAACATCCAAGGAGAACCATCATGAGCAAGTCGACTTCGACCTTCATCAGTGCCGCCACCGGCGCCCTGGTTGTCGCCAGCCTTTCCGCGCCGGCCTATGCCGCTGCCGATACCAACCCCTTCGCCATCACCTCGCTGCAAAGCGGCTACATGGTGGCCGCCGCCGAAGGCAAATGCGGTGAAGGCAAGTGCGGCGGTGCCAGCGGCGCGAAGCAGGACGCGGCTGAAGGCAAATGCGGTGAAGGGAAATGCGGCGGCGCCAAGAAAGATGCCGCCGAAGGCAAATGTGGCGAAGGCAAGTGCGGCGGCAGCCGCTAGCAGAAGCGTCCGGCGGGGAGGCCCCTCCCCGCCTCTGCCAGGTATCGCCTCCGGCCAATCCGCCTTCTTCACCCTGTTGCCCCACGGACTTGCCTGTACCCCGTGTCGGGCTATCATGACCTCAGACCGGCCATCGCAGGGCGACAGGTGTCGGGGATATTTCACTCGAAAAAGGGGTCAACACGACTGCCATGAGATACTTCACGGAGACAGACCATGCCTGACAAGCCCCCCATCCAGGGTGCCGGCCTCGGCCTGCGTCGTCCGCTACTCGATGAGTTCGAGGCCGGCCCGGTCACCGTGGACTTTCTCGAGGTCGCACCCGAGAACTGGATCGGTGTCGGCGGACGACTGGGACGGCGATTCCGCGCCCTGACCGAGCGCTACCCCTTCGTCTGTCACGGACTGTCACTCTCACTGGGTGGCCCGGCACCACTCGACGAAGCGCTGCTGCGTGAGATCAGGACATTCCTGGATCGTCACCAGGTGCGCTGTTACAGCGAGCATCTGAGCTACTGCTCTGACGACGGACACCTCTACGACCTGCTGCCCATCCCCTTCACCGAGGCGGCGGTACATCATGTTGCGGCGCGTATCCGCCGTACCCAGGAGATCCTGGAGCGACGGATCGCCATCGAGAACGTCTCGACCTATGCCGCCCCCGGGCAGGAGATGAGCGAACTGGAATTCACCCGGGCGGTGCTGGAAGAGGCCGACTGCGACCTGCTGCTCGACGTGAACAACGTCTACGTCAACGCGGTGAACCACGGCTACGACCCGGAGGCCTTCATCCGCGCCCTGCCGGGCGAACGCATCGCCTACGGGCACATCGCCGGCCACTACACCGAGGCCGAGGACCTGCTCATCGACACCCACGGCGCCATGGTGATCGACCCGGTCTGGCGGCTGCTGGATATCGCCTATGCCACGCACGGGGTCTTCCCGGTGCTGCTGGAGCGCGACTTCAACCTGCCCGCACTTGGCGAGCTGCTGCGCGAGGTGGAACGGATCCGCGAGGCCCAGGCCCGCCAGGGCACGCAGGCTCCCAGGGTCAGTCATGGCTGAGCGCCCAGACTTCCGGGAGCTGCAGTACCGCTTCACCGCCCATCTCCGAGACCCTGCCCATCAGCCGGCACCGGCGGGCATCGAGGAGCGCCGCCTCGCGGTGTATCGAGAGCTGCTGTACAACAACACCCGCAGCTTCATCGACAGCGGCTTTCCGGTGCTGCGCGCCGTCTACGCGGCACAGGGCCGCAGCGGGGACTGGGACCGGCTCACCCGCGACTTCTTCGCCCGGCATCGCGCCAGGACCCCCTATTTCCTCGCGATCGGGCGCGAGTTCCTGGACTACCTCCAGCACGAACACACCCCGCAGGCCGATGACCCGCCCTTCCTGCGTGAACTGGCGCATTATGAATGGGTGGAGCTGGCACTCTCGGTGAGCGATGCCGAGACGGACCTGACCGGCATCGATGCGCAGGGCGATCTCGCCTCCGGCATTCCCGTACTGTCACCGCTGGCCTGGCCGCTCACCTACGTCTGGCCGGTGCAGCGCATCGGTCCGGCGCACATACCCGCCGAAGCGCCTGACTCCCCCACCCAGCTGCTGGTCTATCGGGACGCAGAGGATCTCGTCCATTTCGTGGAGCTCAATGCGGTGAGCGCGCGCCTGCTGTCCCTGGTCGGCGAGAACAGCGGGGAGGGGAACGCGGCAGTCAGTGGCCGGGGCCTGCTGGAACAGATCGCGGACGAACTCGGTCACCCGAAGCCGGAGACCGTGATACAGGGGGGACTGGCCCTGCTGGAGGACCTGCGAGATCGCGGCGCCCTGCTCGGCACCCGCGCCGACTGAGCGGAAGGCCTCAACCGAACAGGCGGCGCCACCAGCGGCGGCGGTTGCCGGGCTGCGGCAGGGCGGCCGGCAGATCCACCGGCGGGATCTTGGAGAGTATCCAGCCCGGCAGGGGCGGAATCTCGCTGGAACCGCAGGAGGTTCCCAGGTTGTTGGGGTCGAAGATCTTCACGAAGCCCGGGTGTTCCCGGTCATCCGCGTAGACGATGCCACAGTAATCCTCGTCGTGCTCGGCGCGCAGCAGACGGTCGATCTCCTCGATGAACTGACGCAGCTGCTCGGCACTGGCCACCGTATCGGGCGGCGGCTCGCCCACGGCATAGACATACCACCCCCCGTCGGCATCGGCGCGCAGGCGTTCCCAGAAGGCGTCCAGCTGCTCCCAGCTGCGGATGCCGTAGAAGACGCCGCGAAAGTCGGCGAGAAAGGGCGAATCCTGCGGCATGGCGCTCATGCAACACCCTCCCGGGCAGCCAGACTGTGGATCCATTCCTGCAGGCGGGCCACTTCGTAGCGCAGGAACTCCTTGTCCTTGTATGTATAGACGAGCAGCGTGGTGCCCTGGATGCAGGCCAGCATGTGCATGGCCAGCATGCGTGCCTCGCCCTCGAGACCCAGACCGCGGAACTGGCGCTCCATCCAGTCGCGGAACACGTCGAACATGCCCGAGGCCTTCTGCTGCAGCTCCTGCTGGCGCTTGCCGAGCTCGGCATTGAGGGTGCCGAAACGGCAGCCATAGCGGGAGATGTCGTCGCCGCGACCGGCGATGATGTCGGTGAGTGCGAGCAGGCGTTCGCGCGGCGAGTCCAGCCGGGCATCCAGACCGTCGAGCATGCCGGCCACGCCGTCCATGCGGCAGTGGATGACGTTCTCGAGGATCTCGTCCTTGCTCTTGAAGTAGTAGTAGAAGTTGCCGCGCGGGATCTCGGCGGCCTGGGCGATGTCGCTGAAGGAGGTGGCGTTGTAGCCCTGGTGGTAGAAGAGGCGATCGGCCGCCTCGACGATGCGCTGGCGGTTCAGGGCACCCTTTTCACGGAGTGTTTCCATGGCCACACCTCGATGGCCTGACGACAGGCCGAAACGATGACGGCCACCCGGAGGTGGCCGTCATGCGCTGCATCAGATGTACAAGCAGATGTCGGACTCGCCGGCAAACTCGAAGAAGGTGGCGGCGCCACCGAATTCGATGCCGTCGATGAACTCGCTCGGGTTCATCTCGAACAGGTCGACAGTCATCTGACAGGCCACCATGCGGACTTCGGCTTCCACGCACAGCTCGCGCAGGTCTTCCAGGCTGGCAACGCCCTTGGACGCCATCTTCTTCTTCATCATCATGGTCATCATGCTCTGCATACCCGGCAGCGCCTGCACGAGCACCGGCATCGGCATCGGCATCGGCATGCCCGGGTTGCCCAGCGAGGTGACCTTGAGGTCCAGCTTCTTCTTCAGCAGCTGCAGACCATAGAAGGTAAAGAAGACTTCGGTTTCATAGCCCAGCGCGGCGGCGGTGGAGGCCAGGATGAACGGGGGGTAAGCCCAGTCCAGCGTGCCCTTGGTAGCAATAATTGCGAGTTTCTTTTCGCTCATCGGCTTATCTCCTGCCTGTGGATGCGTAATCAGCAGGCCGAACCTAAGACACCCGTCTGACTTTGTCAAGGAAATGTTAGATCAGCGTCATACTCGCGTCACACCCTCGCGCTCCCGCCTGCGCAAATAGCAGGGCCGGCGCATGGCCGGCCCTGTCAAACACGCATAAAAGCCCAATCGAATCAGACGGTTGCCTCTTTCCGCTCGCGCAGGGCGGGGAGATGGCGCTCGGCCAGGCTGAAGCCGCCGAAGAACAGGGCCACGAACAGGAGGTCGCCGACCAGGGTGTTGCGGAAGAACGGGATCCCCGCCGTGTAGGCCGCCATCAGGCCCTCGGCCGTCAGCGGATACATGCCGTGGCTCAGCCAGGCCCCGAAGTTGGTGACCAGGAAGAACAGCACCGAGCTGCCCAGCGCGGCACCGAGGATGGGCAGCGGACGACGACGGCTCTGCAGCCAGACACCCATCACGACGGTGATGGCGAAGGCCGCGTAGACGAACAGCATGGTGGAATGGAAGCCGATGATGAGGTCGCTGACGAGCAGTGCGGCGAACGGCATGACGAAGGCCAGCTTGCGGTCGCTGAAGTAGGCGCCGGCGAACAGGGCCATGGCCGCGATGGGCGCGACATTGGGCGGATGCGGCAGGATGCGGAACAGCGCCGCAACGATGAGGATGCCGATGAGGGTAGCCAAACGCGGATTCATGTCGTGTTGCCCTTCTGTCTTGGTTTGAGTCGTCAGTTGTCGTTCCACAGCCAGGCCGCCCCGCGCACGCCGCTGGAATCGCCGAAGCGCGGCGCGAGCAGCCGGGTGGCGACCGAGTCCGAAAATACGTAGCGCCCCCACAGGCGCGGCACGTTCCGGTACAGCCGCTCGATGTTGGACATGCCGCCGCCGAGCACGATGGCATCGGGGTCGAGCACGTTGATCACGTGGGCCAGCCCGCGTGCGAGTCGGTCCTCGTAACGCGCCAGCGTGGCATCGCAGGCCGCATCGCCGGCCGCCGCCCGTTCGACGATGGTGCGGGTGTCCAGCACCTCGCCGGTCACGGCCGCGTGATCACGCGCCATGGACGGTCCGGAGAGGAAGGTCTCCACGCAGCCCGATTTGCCGCAGTAGCAGGCCGGGCCAGGGCGCTCCTCGTCACGCGGCCATGGCAGGGGATTATGCCCCCATTCGCCGGCGATTGCATTGGGCCCCACCAGGGGATGGCGACGCACCACCACGCCGGCGCCCACTCCCGTCCCGATGATGACGCCGAACACCACCTCGGCATCGGCGGCCGCCCCGTCGGTGGCCTCCGACAGTGCGAAGCAGTTGGCGTCGTTCATCATGCGGACTCCGCGCCCGAGGCGGGCCTCGAGATCACGCTGGAAGGGCTGGCCGTTCAGACAGGTGGAGTTGGAGTTCTTGAGCAGGCCCGTGGCCGGCGAGATCGCCCCGGGGGTGCCGATGCCGACGGTGCCGGTGGCGCCCAGCTGCTGCTCGGCACGCGCCACGAGCCCCGCCACGGCCTCCAGGGTGGCGGCATAGTCGCCCTGCGGGGTGTCGACGCGTTCGCGCAGGCGCTCCGTACCGGAGGCATCCAGCGCGATGATCTCGATTTTGGTGCCTCCCAGATCGATACCCAGGCGCATCCGTCCCTCCCGAACCTGTGCGTGCGTCGATCAGGATACCATGCGAGCCACCCTGCTTCAGTCGCCGTTGCCACCCAGCCGGGCGGACTGCCAGAACACCTCGCCCTCGCCCGCCTCGCGCGCAATGATGCGCGCGAGCACGAACAGCAGGTCGGAGAGACGGTTGAGATAGGTGCGTGCCGACGCCGTCACCGGCTCCTCGTCGGCCAGCGCCACCAGATGGCGCTCCGCCCTCCGGCAGACGCTGCGGGCGAGGTGGCAGGTGGCGGCCGCGAGCCCTCCACCCGGGAGGATGAACTCCATCAGCGGCGGCAGCTCGTCGTTGAAGCTGTCGAGCGTCGCCTCCAGCCAGTCGATCCGCGCCGGGGCGAGCAACTGCTCGCCCGGCATGCTGATCTCGGCACCGAGATTGAACAGGTCGTGCTGCACATCGATGAGACAATCGGCCACCGCCTCCGGCAACTCGATCGCGAGCACCATGCCGATGACGCTGTTCAACTCGTCGACGTCGCCCATCGCCTCGATGCGCAGACTGTCCTTGCGCACCCGCTCGCCGGTGGAGAGGCCGGTCATGCCCTCGTCACCGGTACGGGTGTAGATCTTCGATAGACGGTTACCCATGGATGGCGTCCTCGTTCAGAAACGAATCGTCGATGTCACCCAGACGTTGCGCTCGGGGGACGGGAAATAGGCGGGGCTGTTGGCGAAGATGGCAGGGTTCCAGCCGACCGCCCCGTCCTCGCTGTATTCCTCGTCCAGCAGGTTGTTGACCCGCACGTCGAACTCGGCCGCGCCGGCGGCATAACCGACGCGCAGATTGACGACCTCGTAGCCCTCCAGGTACCCGAACTGGTTGTCGAAGTCCCCGCCGAAGCGGCGCTTGCTCACCGACAGGATCTCGCCATGCAGATCCCAGCGCTGGCTCAACCGGTAGTCCGCAAACAGCGACACCATGTGTTCGGGCACCAGCGGGACATCGTTGCCCTCGAAACTCCCGTCCGTGATTTCGCTGTCCGTATACGTATAGCTCAGACCGAGACGCCGTCCCGCACCGAGATTCAGGCCACCCTCGGCCATCACGCCCAGGCGGCGCGTCTCCTCGAGGTTCGTGTTCCCACCGAACACGCCCACGGCGGAGTCGTAGGCGATCTCGTCCTCGAGGTCGATGCGGTAGGCCACCAGCTTGCCGGACAGGCGGGGACCGGCGTACTCCGCACCCAGCTCGTAGGAGATCCCCGTCTGCGTGTCGAGCCCGGTGGGGTTCCCGCCCATGTCGGTATGTTCCTCCACCTTGGCGAAACGGAAGTTCTGGTCGGCGCGCGCGAACAGACGCCAGGCCGGCACGGGCCTGTATACCAGACCGAGCGAACCGACCGCGAGGTCGTCGTCGAGATTCGCGCCGTTGGTGAAGGTGAAACTGTCCTCGATTTCATTGTTCACCCCGGCATAACGGGCACCCGCCGTCAGACTCAAGGCGTTCGGCAGCGGCACCACGGCCTGGACGTAGTAGCTGCGCATCAGCTGATCGACCTGCTGCGTGCCGATCTGCGACGCGAGGAAATAATCCGTGTCCTCGAGATCCATCCCCAGCGTCAAGGTGCCCTGCCCCCAGTCATTCGCATAACTCTTGATCAGGCGTGGCGTGAACATGTAGACCTCCCGGTCCTGGTCGCTCGGCGTACCGGGCCAGCCCCTGAAACTGGTCACGAAATCATGATACGCCCGGCGCCGGGAAAGCTCGCCCTCCATCATCCAGGCACCGGTGAGCATATGCTGCGCGCCGATGCGCAGGATATCCGTGTCCGTATCGGAGAAGTCGCCGGCATAGTCGGCCACCGACTGGCGCCGGTCCGCCGCCAGCTCGTCTTCGAACAGCGACCCGGGCAACTCGAGATAATCCCGGATCACCTGCCCCTCGATGAAGACGCGTCCGGCGGCATGGGTCTTTTCCAGGTGCAACAGCAGGTTGTCGTATTCCTCGGCATTGTTGTCCCGGTAGTTGTCCGCGTTGCGCGTCTCACCGGAGAGCCGCAGCGACAGCCCGTCCCCCAGCTGTTCGGCCAGGTTCATACGCAACTGCTGGCGTCCATAACTGCCGACACCCAGCTCCACCGACGACGCCGCACCGAGCGGGCGCCGCAGCACGATATTCACCACGCCGCCGACGGCCTGGTTGCCGTACAGCGCACCGGCACTGCCCTGCACGATCTCGATACGCTCGACGTCGTCCAGCGAGATCGAGCCGAGATCCGGGGCGCCGGTATCGGAGGCATTGTTGAGGCGGCGACCGTCGACGATCACCAGCGTATTGGAGGTCGCCGTCGGGCCGAAGCCGCGCATGTCGACGACCGCGCCGGAACCGTTGCCGGAGGCATCCCGGACGAACACGCCGGAACGTCCGCGCAGGACCTCGGCCACGTTCTGCGCACCGCTGCGCTCGATCTCCTGCCGGGAAATCACCGTGATGCTGGCCGGCGTGAGCACCTCCGCCTGCTCACTGCGGGTCGCTGAGACCACCACCGTATCCAGCGACTCCAGTGCCGTGACAGGGGAGACCCCCAGGACGGCAGAAACCCCCAAAAGAACGGACGCCGCTATGGCGCGAGAAGAAAATTTCATGAAAGCCCTCCGCTATCTTGCAAACAACGCGGGAGGAGGAAGGGGAGGCATAGACGGACGCCCACGGGCGATCGGTGTACGCGCCCCGAGCCGCCCACCGCAACTCGTGCAACAATCGCGACAGGCCGGTCTCCGGGCTGATGGGTGTCCCTGACGGAACGGACGGTTCGCCTTCCCATGCAGAGCACAGTGGCGTCTTGAACCGTCGCAACCCAATCACCGTTGCGGGGGCAGCGTCGGAATGGCCAGGGATTACTGGCGCACCGACTTCCCGTTTCATCCCCGACCCCGGGCGGGGGCGAGGACACCTGTCGTTCAACTGGCGGGCATAGGCTACCCCGAAACGTGCGCGAGGCAAAGCAACGGCGAACAGGACCCGTAAACACCTGTGAAATCAGTCACCTGCAGGCAACCCAAGAAACAGGCCCTGGCTCCCGCGTGGTCCTCCACCCCGGGATCACAACTTATCCACAGCCTTCCCCCAGGCTTACCCACAGCATCTTGTGCTTGACGCACTCGCCGACCCCCTCCTATAGTGGCTGGAATACCAACGAGGCGGAAAACCGCCCGCCGCATCATGGGGACGACATGCCAGAGGGAACCACCACCCCAGGCCGTCAGGGACAGTCCACGGACCACCCACCGGGTGGCCCGATTGCGTTCCCGCGCGCCCAATCCCTCAACGCCCTGTCCGCCTGTCGCCTGCGGCCATCCCGCCGCGGCATCCGCACCCTCCTCAACGCCACGCCCCCGACCGTGGCCGGATACCGGGAATAGAGGAAACAGAGCATGGAGACGCGACCGCAAATCCTGGTGTACTTCGAGGAACTCGAACAGCGCTACGGCGAACACTTCACCTTCGACGCCCTCCGGACCACCGAACTCTGCCGGCTGGAGCGCCTGGCCAACCACGCCATCGAGGTGGACCCCGCCGTCTCCGCCACCGATCGCCAGAACCTGCGCGCCCTGCTGGGCATGATCCGCAAGCAGATCGAATACCGTTCGCTCTCCGCCGCCCTGTCGCTGGAGACGCGACAGATCGGCTAGAACCCCCCCCTGTCTTCTCGCCTAGCCGCAGGGGACGCGGGGGAAAGCCCATGAAGGCCGATTCCGGCATTTCCCTGCGAACACCGCGCCTCTGTGAGGCCCAGCCTGGACGAAATCGTCCACGGCACGAGAGGCAGGCTGTGCCTGCGGTTGCCCCGGCGGTATCATGCAGCCCCATGAACGACCAGGACCACTCCCTACCCGGCAACGCCCCTCGTCACTTCAGCCATGCCCGGCTGGAAGAGGTGATTTACGGACGCATCCCACTGCGCGAGCTGCTGGGACGCACCCCGGCAGCCCCCGGCGAGCTGCTGGCCGACTACGTGGTGGCCGACTACGTCGGCAGTCACCAGCTCGACCGCGAGCGTTTCGGTGCCGGCGACCTCATCCAGGCCTCGGCCCGCATCTTCTTCGAGGACAGCGGGGCCTTTGTCGACAGCGTCGAGGGCGCGCCCCATGGCCGGGACTTCAACCTCGTGCTGTTCGCCACCTTCGCGGTGATCGAGATCGCCCCCTACACCGCGCAGGCGCGTTTTCTCGTGCTTTCCCCGGCCCCGGCCACGATCGACGGCCCCTATGCCGGTCTCGTGCGCAGCTGCAACACCGACGCCCTCAGGGAACGCCTGGCTGCCAGCACGGAGCACACCGCCCTGTTTGACGACCTCGAGGACCTGCTCGACGGGCTCACCGAGGACCCGCAGCCCCGGCCACAGCGCCGCGGCCTGCTGCAACGGCTGTTCAGGCACTAGCATCACCACTCACGATCCAGTCAGGGAGGACCCACCCATGTACAAGCTCATCGTCATCGCCCTGCTAGCCGGCGGACTCTATTACAGCCATGAAAACGGCCATCTCGATGGTCTCGGGAACTTCATGAGCGCCGACAGCGGTGAGATACGGAACCCGGTCTATGCGCGGCTGAGCGTGGACATACGGGCCGAGGGCCGCGAGATCGAGGGCATCGCCTTCGGCAAGATGCGCTCCCAGGCCGAGTGCGAACAGCGCACGCAGCAGGAAATGCGCGACATGATCCGGCAATGCCCCCAGTGCGAGATGAGCGAGGCGACCTGCACCGACAGCCTGGCCAAACGCGAACTCGCCTATTTCGCACAACGCCCCACCCACCTCACCTACCTGTACGGCAGGCCGGGCAGCCGCGACGAACGCGAGTTCGCCATGATCTTCTGGGGCTTGACGGTGGAGGAGGCGCGCATGCTCTGCACCATGGTGGAGCAGGGACTGTCCCGCGAATACAGCGGCGAGCTGAGTTGCATCCGGGAGCACGATGTCTGACGGTCTCACGACCGAGCTCACCGGACAGGCCGCGCTCGATGCCCTGCTGGCATCCGCACCGGCCCTGCTGCTGTACCTGCATGCCCCGGACTGCGGCATCTGCCGGGTGCTGTGGCCACGGCTGCGCGAGCAGCTGGGAGCCGCCTTCCCCCGGCTCGTCTTCGCCCGCATCGACACGGCGGCCCATCCCGACCTGGCCGCCGGGCTCATGGTGCACAGCCTGCCGGCGGTACTCCTCTACTTCGAGGGGCAGGAGCACCGCCGCTACGCCCATGCCTTCGGCCTGAACGAGATAGGGGCGGCCATCGGCCGCCCCTATGCGCTGTTATTCGGCCCCGACGACTAACGGCGGCGCACTAGCGGAAATCGTCCCAGCCGCGGCGGCGCCAGCGGATGCGCGGGATGACCAAGCCCAGGAACAGGCTGCCGAGCGACACCCCCGCGCCGATCAGGAACCACTCCTTCAGCGACCGGTCGCGCAGTGTCCGCACCTCCTCCACCAGCAGGCGGGTCTTCTCCTGCTCGTCTGCCAGGGCCTGCTTCAGCCCCTGGTTCTCCTCCGCCACCGCGATGGGTTCGGCGGCCACCTGGCGCAGCTCGGCCAGCTCACCGCGGCTGCGTGCGAGCGCCTCGTCCACGCCCGCCTTCTCCCCCTGCAGGGTCTTGAGCTCGGCCTCCAGCCCGGCTACGCGCTGGCGCAGCTGTTGCCGCTGGTCGTCCAGGGACTGGATACGCCCCTCTGCCTGCTCCAGGCGCTCGCGGGCACCGCGTCGGTCCATGAGCTGCTCGGTGAGCACCCAGCCCTCCGTGCCGTCGGGCGTGCGCACCTGGCTGTACCCCGTCTCCTCGTCCTGCGCGAGCACCGTCATGGGCGTGCCGCTCTCGACGAAGCGAAAGATGCGATGCTGTAGGCTCGGCCCGCTGCGCACCGCCACCTTGAGATCGTCGGCCACCCAGCGCGTCGTCTCGGCGACCGCGCTACCGGCGACGGCCAGCAGCAACATCAACACCAACAGCTTCACACTCGCGGGCATGGTTCACAGGCTCCAGTTCACGATGGAAAAACCGCATGCTAGCACCCCGGCGCGTCGCAAAACCGTGAACCTCACTGCATCGCCCAAAGACTCAAGTACCGGCCGCCCGGGCCGCTACCAGAAGAAGGCAATGCACGTCCTGGAGAACCCGGCATGACCACCGCACATTCCCTGCCCGGCGCACCGCGCACGCACGAGCCGCGCCCGACACCCGTCGGCGTGCACCAGCTCGGCTTCGGCTTCCTGCCGGCCTTTCGCGACATCGCCACGGGGGAGACCCACCTGTCCACCAACGGTGACGGCAGCCTGGCGCCCGTGCACCTGCTCGACGGCATTCCCGACCACTGGGTGCTGCAGCGCGACCAGCAGGCGCGCGTGGTGGCCCTGCGAGAGACGGTCATCGCCGGCTATCTGCGCGGCGCGAGCTTCTACACCCATCGCGAATTGCAGGACTTCCTGCCCGACGCCTGACCCTGCCGGCGCCGCCATGTGCTATCTGTTAGCCATGGGCCCAGTGTGGAGAACCGGGGGGGGCGCCATGATCGAGAACCACATGCTGCCGGAACGGGGAACGGGCTATCTGCTGATAGGCCCCAGCCCCTCGCTGTCCTGGCAGGGCAACAAGCTGTTCCTGCTCGCCACCGCCGGCGTGGTGCTCACCCTGCCGGTGTACTTCCTGCTGCAGGGACTGTGGCTGATCCTGCCCTTTGCCGGGCTCGAGCTCGCGGTACTCTGGGGCGCGCTCTACTACACCAGCCTGCGCCAGCACCGGCGTGAGGTACTGGCCTTCACCGAGACCGAGGTGGTGCTGCAGAGCGGTCGTCGCCTCCTGCGCCACGAGGTCCGCCTGTCACGCCACTGGTCGCGTTTCGTGGTACGCGACGGCGGACAGTGGTCGCCACGGCGGCTGTGGCTGCGCTGCCACGATCGCGAATTCGAACTCGCCTCCGCCCTGGATGCCACGGAAAAGGAGCGCCTCATCCACCTGCTCGAGGACATCACCCGCGATCATCGCTGGATGCAGCACGACCCCGCGCAGGACGGCTCACCGGATTGATTTGGCCCTCGGGCGTACAAAGCCATTACAATGAACGCTTTGCCCATACAGGACCGACCATGAGTGACGACTATCGCCCCCCGCTCGCCGACTACTTCGACCAGATGGAGAAGAAATACGGCGACGGCTTCACCTTCGACCGCCTCGATGACGAAGAGCTGGTGACCATGGAGCAGCTCGGACGCGATGCCATCGAGCGTGACCCGCGCGTGACCTGGCAGGAAAAGAAGAACCTGGGCTCGCTCATCACCCTGATCGAGATGCAGCGCCAGAAGCGTGGACTGAACCGTCCGCAGTAAGGGCGCCACCGGCGCCGACGGCGGGAAATCGCTGTTTTACTTGCACTTTCGCGCCGTCTTTAGTCGAATAGGCGGCCTCGAACCACAACCCAAGACAGATTCATGACGACACAACACGCCTTCAACAAAGACGAGCTGCTGGCCTGCGGCCACGGCGAGATGTTCGGTCCGGGCAATGCCCAGCTACCCGTTGGCAACATGCTGATGCTCGACCGCATCACCCACATCGCGCAGGAAGGCGGGTTGTTCGGCAAGGGCGAGATCAAGGCCGAGCTCGACATCACCCCCGACCTCTGGTTCTTCGAGTGCCACTTTCCCGGCGACCCGGTGATGCCTGGCTGCCTGGGCCTCGACGCCATGTGGCAGCTGGTGGGCTTCTTCCTCGGCTGGTCCGGCGGCAAGGGCCGCGGGCGTGCCCTGGGGGTGGGCGAGGTGAAATTCACCGGCCAGGTGCTGCCTACGGCGAAGCGGGTCAGCTACCAGATCGACCTCAAGCGCGTCATCACCCGCAAGCTCACCATGGGCATCGCCGATGGCAGCGTGTCGGTGGACGGGCGCGAGATCTATGTCGCGAAGGACCTGCGCGTCGGCCTGTTCACCTCGACCGAGAACTTCTGACGGTCTTGGCAGAGCACCATGAAAAACGGCGCCCGAGGGCGCCGTTTTTCATGGTGGGCCTGACCAGCACTAGTCGACCAGGAGCTTGTCCAGCCGCTCCAGATCGTTCATCACGCGCCAGTTGCCGCCACCACGGGCCACCTCGGCCTCCCACATCGCCAGGCGGTCGAGATATTCACGCGGATCGACGTTGTCCTTGCGCAGCTTGGTCACGTTGAGCGCCACCACCGTCACCCCCTCCAGCGGGATGATGAATTCGCGCACGTGCCCCTCCGGCAGGTCCTCCTCGAGATCGGTGAACAGCAGGATGAACTTGTGCCCGGCCCCCGTCTCCTCGAGCCACTCGGTGGCCTGCAGCATGCCACCGCGGATGTCGGTGAAGCGGCTGGGTTGCAGATCCTTGAAAAAGGCCTCCATGCGGCTGCGGAAGGCCAGTTTCTGGCTGTTGGCCATGGAGGGCCGCTCGTCGAAGGTGGCCTTGGCGAGGATGTCCTTCTCGCTGAAGCTGCCACTGTCGATGCGCGCCACGCCAAGCGACTCGCCGCTGCCCAGGGTGTTGAGCAGGTGGGCAAGGATCGCATCGGCCTTGCGCATCTCCTGGCTGTAGGTACCGGAGGTATCCAGCAGCAGGTAGACGGCGCGGCGGTCGTTGGCCTGCATGCTGCAGCCGGCGAGCATGACGACCAGGCCCGCCAGGATCACGGCGGCCACGGTGTTGCGCTTGCAGAATTCCTTCATCATTTCTTCCCTTCCTTGTTGTTCTTGTCGGACGACAGCAGCGGTGCGGCGCGCTCGGTGGCCAGCGTGGCCGCAGGGCCCGGGGATGCCCCGCCGGTACCGCGTCGTGCCACCAGGCGCTCGATGGAGAGCGGCAGGATCACGATGACGTCATACAGCTGTACCAGCACCCGCATGAGCCCCATCAGGAACTGCCCGATGAAGCGCAGCACCGCGGCCAGGGCACGCAGGCCGGCGGCATAGAGGCGGCCGAAGACATTGCGCGCCGAATGCACGAAGGACTCCAGCGGTATCGCGACGAAGGCCAGGGCGAAGGGCAGGATGAAGCCCAGGATCATCTGCGCCACCGAGGGTATCCAGCGGAAGGACGGCGGGGCGCCGGCGATCTCGCCGGCCACGATCTCGGGGCCGTCGCGCATGCTCTGGATGATCTCCTGGGTGAGGGCCTCGTCCTGCAGGGCGAGCAGGTCACGCATATAGGCCAGCCCCGACTCGATGGAGGCGAGGATGAAGAGAATGGTGAAGGTCACCCAGATCATGCGCCGGCGCATGCGGTCATCCAGCGAACCGATTACCGGGAACAGCCGCGTGATGCGCAGACTCTCCATCAGGAAGATGCCCATCGCCACTTCGAGGGCGACGATCACGATGGCGGCGATGTGCGAGATGTTCATGTCCAGCCCCAACAGGCTGATGCCGGTGCTGGCACCCACCATCTCCGACATCGGGCGCTGGATGAGCCAGAAGTTGACCGCGCCGCCGAGGATGGCGATGAACATGATCAGGCCATCGACGAAGAACTGCTTGGTGGCGGAGGCCGACAGGGTGTTCACCACCCGGTCGGTCTTGGCGCGCATCTCCTCGAAGCGCTCCATCTGGGTATCGATCACCTCGGCCCGCTCCTCCAGGCCGGTGATGGTCTTGCCCACGTCCTCGAGCTGGTTCGAGATCTGGCGCCAGTGCGGCATCATGCGCTTGAGGTAGAGATGGCGCTTCTGGCTGGCCGCGCGGTATTCCTCGATGGCATCGCGGCTGGCCTTGTTCAGGGTGCCGTGGATGTCCTCGAGGATGCGTGCCACGGTGGGATCGCCGTTGGAGGGGATCTTCGCCACCGCCTCCACGGCGTCCAGCCAGGCCGGCGGGGCCGGCGGCACCTCGGTGGATTCGCGGTAGTCCTCGTCGATCTTCGCGATCTGGTTGCCGATCTGGCGCTGCAGGGCCGGGTATCCGCTGAGGTCACGGCGCACCACCGCGTTCACGCGATGGAACTCACGCTCCAGGATGCGCTGCTGCTGCTCCTCGGCCATGTTCAGCAGGACCTCGCGGTTGCGGGTCTGCGCCTGCTGTTCGGCCTTCATCACCGAACGCGATGCCAGCCGCAGGCTGCGCTGGATGCCGCGGCCGAGCCCCAGCAGGGCCTCGTGTGCCGGCGAGCGGGCCAGGTACAGCAGGGTGATGAGAATCACGAGCCAGATCAGCACCGACAGGGCAATGCTGTCCGACCACAATGTCAGGATCTGCTCCCAGGTCATTGGCAACCTCACAATGGTGGCGTATGGGCGACCGGGCGGCCGCCGCTCCTTGCTTCTTGTCGAACGCCGGGGCCTTGACCCCGGCAGCGCCCGCCGGTTGTTCCCCCCGGTCGGACTGCCCAGCGCCAACAGTAGCCCATCCCCTGCTCCCCGTCCCGTGACGGGCTACCCGTTTCCCACACAAGCCGCCGGCCTCCCGTAACGCGATGGCCGAAGACCGGTGCCCGCCGCCAACGGCTCAGGCCTCGGCGCAGTCGGAGGCCACCACGCGGTTACGCCCCCCCTCCTTGGCCGCGAGCAGGGCGTCGTCGGCACGCCGCAGCAGCGACTCGCCCACCAGCCGCGGGTCGCTGTCACGTCGCGGCGTGACGCAGGCCAGACCCAGCGAGACGGTCACGGCGAGTTCGCCGGCGTTGCCATCGACGCGGTAGCCGACGGGGGCCGCGGCCAGCACACTGCGGATACGCTCGGCGATCTCCCAGGAATCGGCCCCGTCCATGGCCGGCAGCAGCACCACGAACTCCTCGCCACCATAGCGGGCCAGCACGTCGGACTTGCGCAGCTGCGAGGCGATGCGCCGGGCCGTCTCTGCGATCACGGCATCGCCCACGGGGTGTCCCAGGTTGTCGTTGATGCGCTTGAACTTGTCGATGTCGACGAACAGGCAGCCCAGCGGACTGTCCTCGCGTTGGGCGCGGGCCACCTCCTCCACCAGGCGCTGGTCGAAGTAGCGGCGGTTCTTGATGCCGGTGAGGGTGTCGGTGACGCCGAACTGCTTGAGACGCTGGATGTTGACGGCGTTTTCGATGCACACCGCGGTAACGGCCGCCAGTCGCTCGATGAAATAGGTGCCCACGCCCTCGGCGTAACGGGCCGGGTCCCGGGTCCCCAGGTGCAGGCGCCCGAGCAGCTTGTCGCCGCGCTTGAGCGGCACCAGGGCCACGCCACGCAGCTCGTGCAGCTCGCCGAACCAGTCACTGTGCAGGGTCGGATCGTAGGCGCCCACGTAGAAACGCGGGAGGCGGGCATGGGCGGCCTCGGCCTCGTCCAGCAGGAACAGGGTGGGCGGGATCTCGACGCCCTCCTCCTCGAGCAGGGCCTGGAGTTCCTCTTCTTCGTCCACCACCGCCAGGCCGATCATGTCCAGGCCATTGGCCATGCGCAGGTCGTGGAACAGCACGTCGATCAGGGCGCGCAGCCCCTCGGCACCGATCAGCCGCGACTCGATCTCGAGCATGCGCATCTGCTTCTGCTCGTTCTCACGGGCCTGGTCCCAGAGCTGGCGCAACTGGCTCTTGAGCTGGCGGTTCTCGTCCTTCAGCTCGCGATGCCGGGTTTCCTTGAGGTTCTCTTCCATGCCGCCGCTCCTCTCCGGGGCTAGGGGAGCTCGCGCAGCACGCGAAAACCGAGGTTCACGTCCATCTCGTCACGCAGGCGCGGACGGCGGGCGGCGGAGCGGGCCAGGACCGCGGCATCGAACCAGGAGCCGCCCTTCACCACGATCCAGTCGCGGTGACGGCTGCTCCCCACGGTGCCATCGCGGTGCGCCCCGAGATGCGAGGTGGTCCAGGGGTTTTGCGTGAACTCCCAGACGTTGCCGTGCATCTCGTGCAGCCCCCAGGCATTGGGCGGCTTGCTGCCCACCTCCAGCGCGGTGGGCAGGGGCACGCAGCGCGGCAGGAACCAGCGGCGCTTCTCGCGGGCCTCGTTGTAGGGGAAGGTGGCATTGAAGTGCACCTCCCGACAGGTCACCGAATCGCCGAAGTGGAACGGCGTGGTCGTACCCGCCCGGCAGGCATACTCCCATTCCGCCTCGGTGGGGAGACGGTAGACCTGCCCCGTGCGCTCACTGAGCCAGGCGCAATAGCGTTTCGCGTCGGCGATACGAATATTCATCACCGGATGGCGGCCGCGGGCGACGATGAGATCGGAACGGAAGCGATAACCGCTGTCCCGCTGGAAGACGGCGAACTCGTCGGCGGTAATGGTGAAGCGTCCAAGGGCGAAGGCGCGCTGCAGGGCCACGTAGTGCACCGGCCCTTCCTCCGTGCGATGACCGAACTCCTGTGGCGGCGACCCCATCTCGAAGCTGCCGGCCGGGATCACGCACAGCTGCACCCCCTCGCCGCCATCCTGCAGCCGGTCGCGAAAGACGACCGGCAGGCCGGCCGCATCGGCCGCCTGCCGTTGCAGGGCCTGTAGCGCCGGGGTGTCGAGCTCGCCGACATGGACCAGGCGGTCATTGAAGGAAGAAACGTCTGCGGTATGGGCCATGGCGTCACCTGAAGTTGGCTCAGTTTATCGCGTCATCGGGGCATTTTCCCGTGTTTTCCTCGCAAAACACAGGGAAACTGGATATCGGACGGACGCTGGACTACAAATAGAAGGGCCGGAAGCTTCCCGGCCAGCGCGACCCCAATCATTCATCAGCAGGAGGTCAGCATGAAAGTCGAACGTGCCGAAGACGGCAGCGTCCTCATCGAGATCGACGTCAACGACGGCCGCAAGCTCGTCAACGCCATCCGCGGACATGCGGACGAAATCACCAACGGCTGCCTGGAACTCGCCAGCCTCCTGAGCGAGGCCAACTACAACGCGAAGAACGACTTTCGCCAGCCGCCGCATGCCTTTGACGAGCACGCCCCCAAGGCGCCGTCCGTCGAAGACTGAGAGGAGGTTATCACATGAACATCGACAAACTGGAAGGCAAGACCGTTACCATCCGTGCCCGCGAAAGCAAGGCCCGTGACCTGCTCGACGGCCTGCTTGCCCACCAGGAAGAGCTCGGCGAGCTGGGCCAGGAGCTGGCACGTCTGCTGCAGGCCGCCGGGATCGAACCCAACGCCCAGCCGGAGCATGTGCGCACCGAGTACATGCCGCCGCTGGCGCATTAGTTGCCGAGCAGCAGGCATCCGTGCCCGCGAGGAACGCAACGCCAGGCCGGGGACATCCCCGGCCTTTTTCGTCCACCCACTTTCCCCGTACCTGGATTACACTGGATTGGTGGCAATGACGCATGCCAACGAGGAACCCGCGATGCGTGTCAGAGAACTGTTGAATCAGTGGCAGCGATCCGGCGAGCAGGAGATACAGGATCAGGCCTTCACCGTGCGGCTCACCCGACACGAAAAGGCCAAGATCGCGGCGCTGGCCGACATGTTTCCGGGACGCAGCGAGACCGACATCGTGCTCGACCTCCTGCGCGCCGCCCTGAGCGAACTGGAGGCCGGCATGCCCTATGTCCCCGGCCCACGCGTGGTGAGCGAGGACGAACAGGGGGACCCGCTCTACGAGGACATCGGTCCCATGCCCCGCTACCGCGAACTCACCCGCAAGCACCTGGAAGGCCAGGACTGAGGCATCCCGGCCCCGCCCCGGCGTCCATCACTTGATGGGCGGCGGCAGCGACTGGCACTCCTGGAAGATGCGCTTGTCGCAGCGGCTGCAGATCTCGCGGTCCAGCTGATCGAAGATCGTCCTGATGGCGACCGTCTTCGACTCGAAGATGTTCTCCTCGCCGATGGTCTCCACGAAACCACCGCGCTTGAGCGCCTCGCAGACACCCTCCTTCACTTCATAGAGGTACAGCCGACCACCCTGCGCCCGACGCTTCTTCGCCTCCGCTGCAATGAACTCGGCCCCGGCCACGTCCAGGAAATTAATCCCCTTGGCAATGATCAGCAGATGCTTTTGCAGCGGCTGGCGCTGCTCGAAGTCGCGCAGGCGCTCGGCCACGTAGGGCACCGCTCCGAAGAACAGCGAACCGTCGATACGCACCATCTTGAACTGCGGACATTCCGGCAGCTCGGGATTGGTGGTGAACTCGCGCCGCGGCTTGTCCGGGTCGGGCACGCGCACGCGCACTGCCGGGCGCGAGGTGCGGCTCAGATACACGACCAGCGACAGCAGGACGCCGAGCAGGATGGCGAACTCGAGGTCCAGGAACAGGGTGGAGAAGAAGACCACGCCGAGCACCGCGGTCTCCGAACGGCTGGTGCGGATGATCTGGGCGATGTGATGGAAGTCGATCAACCCCCAGGCCACCAGCACCAGGATGCCGGCCATGGCGGCATTGGGCAGATAGGCGGCATAAGGAGCGACCAGCAGCATGATCACGATCAGCGCCAGACCGGCGAAGACGGCGGCCAGCGGCGTGCGCGCCCCGGCCTCGTAGTTCACGCCCGAACGGTTGAACGAGCCGGTGGCGACATAGGCGGAAAAGAAGCTGCCGACGATGTTGGACAGGCCCTGGCCCTTGAACTCCTGGTTGCCGTCCAGGTGCTGGCCGGAACGGGCCGCCAGTGAACGGGCGATGGAGACCGCCTCGGTCAGCGCGAACAGGGTGGCGGCCACGGTCAGGGGGGCGAGCTCCTTGATGGTGGTCAGCGAGAGATCCGGTGCCGACAGCGGTGGCAGCTGTGCCGGCAGCGCACCGACGGTCTCGATGCCGGTGTGTTCCTGGCCATAGAGCAGGTTCAGCACCACCGAGACCAGGCTGCCCACGACCATGGCCACGATCATGTAGGGGATGCGCGGCAGG
>JAJLKJ010000048.1:0-27677 GCA_033839185.1 Gammaproteobacteria bacterium | reverse complement strand
GCCTGCCAGCCAAACGGGTGGCTGCGCGAGGCCGGGTTGCCGAACAGACCGTCCGGCGTCAGGCACGCGCACAGCTTCTCCGCCACGCGCGGGTCCACCGGCGTCGTCGCCGAGTAATCCAGATAGATCGGAAGCTTGATGTCAGTCACGGTTACTACCCCTTGGCTGCGATGTCTGTTGATACCCGCTCAACTGGCCGGTTCGACCACGATGCGGTGATGGCGGGCCATGCGATCCTGGCGCTGCGCGACCTCACGCACGCCGTTGCGCGCCATGAGTTCGCCCAGGCTGATATGGGCCAGGAAATCGCGGATCTGATTGCTGAGGTCGGTCCACAGGTCGTGGGTCAGGCACTGCTCGTGGCCCTGGCAGTCGGCCGTACCCCCGCAGCGGGTGGTATCGACCTTCTCGTCCACCGCGGCGATCACGTCGGCGACCGCGATCTGGTCGGCCGGACGGCTGAGGCCGTAACCGCCGCCAGGCCCGCGCGTACTGACCACCAGGCCCTTCTTGCGCAGGCGGGAGAAGAGTTGCTCGAGGTAGGAAAGTGATATACCCTGCCGCTTCGAAATATCGGCCAGCGAGATGGGTCCCATCTCGTTGTGCAGAGCCAGATCGAGCATTGCCGTGACGGCGTAGCGTCCTTTCGTTGTCAGGCGCATTGGCGAACCCCCTCATAAGGATTCGCTAATGGTAGCAATATCCGACCAATTTAGTCAAGTATTGGCTTCGCCGTCTTTTTTCTTCCCTTCCTCGGCAAGCCCTTCCATCGAGGCATCATCCAGTTCCGGCAGGTGGGAATCGTCCACGTCGCCGCCGAGCTGTTTCACCGCGTGGCTGGTCTCATCCAGCTTTCGGTCCATGGCATGGATGTGGTCGAGAATCTTGTGTATGGCGCTGGCCACCGGGTCCGGCATGTCCTGGGTGGCGCCGTAGGCGTCGAAGCCCATCTTCGCGGCGATGCGCTCGCGCTTGTCGGCCTCTTCCCGGTGGGCGCCGACGATGCGCCCGGGGATACCCACCACCGTGGCACCCGCCGGCACATCCTTGATCACCACCGCATTCGAGCCCACGCGGGCACCGTCGCCCACCATGATCGGGCCCAGCACCTTGGCGCCGGCACCGATGACCACGTCGTTGCCCAGCGTGGGATGACGCTTGCCCTTCTCCCAGCTGGTCCCGCCCAGGGTCACGCCGTGATAGAGCGTGCAGTCGTCACCGATCTCGGCGGTCTCGCCGATCACCACCCCCATGCCATGGTCGATGAAGAAGCGCCGGCCGATGCGCGCACCGGGATGGATCTCGATGCCGGTGAGGAAGCGGCCGATATTGGAGACGATGCGCGCCGGCCAGTGGAGGTTGCGCCGCCACAGGCCATGCGCCACCCGGTGGAACAGCATCGCGTGGATGCCGGGATAGGTGGTCAGCACCTCGAAGGTGCTGCGCGCCGCCGGATCGCGGTCGAACACGCAACGGATGTCTTCGCGTAGACGTTCGAACATGGCAGTGAGGATAACAGCTTCCGGTTATGGGTTAGACATTATAAGTGCAGCAGGGCCCGCAACTTAAGACGACGACTTGTGTGGTTTTCGGCTCGCGGCCGTGAGGATGCCGCGCAGGATGTTGATCTCGTTCTCCGTCAGGCGCACGCGGTTGAACAGCCGCCGCAGCCGCCGCATGAGGTGGCGGGGGTTCTCCGGGTCGAGGAAGTCCAGCGCCACCAGCGTCTGCTGCAGGTGCACGAAGAAGCGCTCGACATCCTCCGCGCTTGCCGGCCCCTCGCCGGGCTCGTCCGACTCCAGGACAACCGGCATCTGGTCCGTCAGCGCGAGATGGGCCATGCGCAGCTCGTAGGCCAGCACCTGCACCGCGGCGGCGAGATTGAGCGAGCTGTAGTCCGGGTTGGCCGGAATGGTCACCAGATAATGGGCATGGTCCAGCTCGTCGTTGGTCAGCCCCGTGCGCTCGCGCCCGAAGACCAGCGCCACCTCGCCCTGCCCGGCCTCCGTCATGGCCTGGGTGGCGGCCTCGCGGGTGCCGAGCTGCGGCCAGCGGCGGGTGCGCAGGCGCGCGCTGCTGGCGATCACCAGCCGGCAACCGGCCAGCGCCTCCTCCAGGCTGTCCACCACCCGGGCGGCGGCCAGCACGTCGTCCGCCCCCGAGGCGCGGGCCGTGGCCTCGGCGCAGGGGTAGTCGCCCGGGTTCACCAGGCAGAGCTGCGAGAGCCCCATGGTCTTCATGGCCCGCGCAGCGGCGCCGATGTTGCCCGGATGGGAGGTCTCGACCAGGACGATACGGAGATTGGAAAGCATCGGAGATTCTCGACTATCGGTACAGCCGGGTATTGTACGGTAAGCGCGCCAGGCATACCCCCCGCCATCTCCCGGAGCCGAAAACTTTCTGCTATGCTTCGACCACTTCCGCGCACGCGGACTTCTTTGACAACGGGACCCTGTACGCCATGCATCCGATGCTCAACATCGCGGTGAAAGCCGCTCGTGCCGCCGGCAACATCATCGCTCGCCACGTCGACCGCATCGACACGCTCAATATCCAGACCAAGGAGCGCAACGACTTCGTCAGCGAGGTCGACCACATGGCCGAACAGGAGATCATCCGTACCATCAAGCGCGCCTATCCCAAGCACGCCTTCCTCGCCGAGGAGAGCGGCACCACCGGTGACAGCGAGTTCACCTGGATCATCGACCCGCTGGACGGCACCACCAACTTCCTCTACGGCTTCCCGCAGTTCGCCGTCTCCATTGCCCTGAGACAGGGCGACCGGCTGGAGCAGGCCGTGGTGTACGACCCGATCAAGCAGGAGCTCTTCACCGCCACCCGCGGCGGCGGGGCCACGCTCAACAGCCGCCGCATCCGCGTGACCCAGCGCACCACGCTGGACGGCGCCCTGCTCGGCACCGGCATCCCCTTTCGCAAGCACCAGAACCTGGACCGCTACCTGGAGACCCTGAAGGTGCTGCTGCCCGGCACCGCCGGCGTGCGGCGCGCGGGCTCGGCGGCGCTGGACCTGGCCTACGTGGCCGCCGGACGTCTGGACGGCTTCTGGGAATTCGGCCTCAGCCCCTGGGACATGGCGGCCGGCGTGCTGCTCATCCAGGAGGCCGGCGGCATGATCGGCGAACCCGACGGCGGCAAGAACTACCTCAAGAGCGGCAACGTCGTGGCCGGCAATCCCAAGGTCTACGCCGCCATGATCGAGGCCCTGAAGCCGGCCCTGGCCCGATCCGCCAGCTGAGCCGGGCACGAAAACGCCCCGTGACCACCCGGTCACGGGGCGTTTTTGCGTCCAGGGGTCCGGCTTTTCCGCCCTTCCCGTCCCGGACCCTGCCGGTCATGCCGGTTTATCCGCCATCCGAGCTGTGCTATACACCTACAAAACGCATTATAAAAAGCCCGTCCCACAGGACGCAGGTCAAAGGAGGAAGTCGATGAAACGCCACGTGCTCGCGGTTTTCATCCCCCCGCTCGCCGTCTGCCGCTATGGCTGCGCGGGCTGCTGCGCCGCCCCCATCGGCGTGTTCTGGATCAGCAGCATCATCAGCATCGTCTACGGATTCCGCGGCGGCCCGCTGGGCCTGGAGGGCGTGAGCTGGGGCACGGTCGCCCTCGGCATCCTGCTCTGGCTGATCGCCGTGGGCTGGAGCTTCCTCACGCTGCGCGCCGCCGACGACGACCGCTGCAAGCGCCCGAGCAGCTCGCTGTGCCGACGCATCATCCCCCACAGCGACGAGCCGGACCCGCTGGACGAGGCCGACCGGGCCCGCCAGTCCTGACCCCAGCACGAAAAAGGCCGCGATCTCGCGGCCTTTTTCGTGGCATGGATGCCTGCCTGACTCAGGGCGTCTCCTCGCCCTCGCCTTCCTTCTCCACCGGCATCAGGTCCTGCTTGGTCACGCCCAGCAGGATCAGGGCGTAGCTCGCCACGTAGATGGAGGAGTAGGTGCCGACCACGATACCGATCACCAGCGCCAGGGCGAAGCCGAAGATGTTGTCGCCGCCGAAGATCAGCAGGGCGACCAGCACCAGAACGGTCGTGCCCGAGGTGATGAGGGTACGGGTGAGCATCTGGTTGATCGAGTTGTTGATCACGTCGCGCGGCTCGGCCTTGCGCATGAGACGGAAGTTCTCGCGCACGCGGTCGAACACCACGATGGTGTCGTTCAGCGAGTAGCCGATCACGGCGAGGATGGCCGCCAGCACCGTGAGGTCAAAACTGATGCCGGTGATGGAAAACACCCCGACCGTGATGATCACGTCGTGCACCAGGGCCAGCACCGAGCCCACCGAGAAGCCCCAGTGGATGAAGCGTACCCAGACGTACAGCAGGATGCCGGCCAGCGCCACCAGGATGGCGATGCCGCCGCGGTCACGCAGCTCCTCGCCCACCTGCGGGCCGACGAAGTCCACGCTGCGCATCTCCACGTCGGCATGGCTGACGCTGCGCATGAGCTCCAGCACGGCGTTGCTGAGTTCCGCACTGTCCTCGTCCGGGCGCGGCGCAATGCGGATCAGCACGTCGCGCGCCGTGTCCACGTTCTGCACGACGGCCTTGTCGAAGCCGTTCTCGTTGAGGGCGGCACGCACCTCGCCGAGGTCGGCCGGCTCGGCGAAACGCACCTCGATGGAGGTCCCGCCCGTGAAGTCGATCCCGAGGTTCAGGCCGTTGACGAACAGCGACCCGATGGAGATGACGATGAACACCAGGGAGAGGGTGACGGCGAGCCGCCCCTTGCCCAGGAAATCGATCTGCGTCTTGGCATTCGGCATAAAGCAGATACTCCTAAATCAGATCGCCAGACGCGTGAGGCGCCGGTTGCCGTAGATGAGGTTGACCACGGCGCGGGTGCCCATGATGGCGGTGAACATGGACGAGACGATGCCGATGGACAGCGTGACGGCAAAGCCCTGCACGGGGCCGGTGCCGATCACGATCAGTGCCACGGCGGCGATCAGCGTGGTGATGTTGGCATCGGCGATGGTCGAGAGCGCCTTGTCATAGCCGGCACGGATCGCGGCCTGCGGCGACATGCCGTTGCGCAGTTCCTCGCGGATGCGCTCGAAGATCAGCACGTTCGCATCCACCGCCATACCCACGGTGAGCACGATACCGGCGATGCCCGGCAGCGTGAGCGTGGCCTGGAACAGCGAGAGCGCCGCCACGATCAGCAGCAGGTTGGCGGTGAGCGCGAGATTGGCGATCAGCCCGAACACGCGATAGAAGAGCGCCATGAACACCATCACCAGCACGAAGCCGATGACCACCGACTTGAAGCCCTTCTCGATGTTGTCCTTGCCGAGGCTCGGACCGATGGTGCGCTCCTCCACGATCTGCATGGGTGCGGCCAGGGCGCCGGCGCGCAGCAGCAGCGACAGGTCGGCCGCCTCGCGGCTGGAATCCAGGCCGGTGATCTGGAAGCGCTTGCCCAGCTGTTCCTGGATGCGCGCGACGTTGATGACCTCCTCGACCTTGCTCGGCACATTGACGCGCTCGCCATCGATGATGCGCGTCTCGGTGCGGGTCTCGATGAACACCACGGCCATCAGGCGCTTGACGTTTTCGCCCGAGGCCTTGCTGAACAGGCGCGCGCCCTTGCCGTCCAGCGTGATGCTGACGGAGGGCCCGCCGGAGTCCTGATCGATGCCGCTCTGGGCGTCGATGATGTAGTCGCCGGTGAGCATCACGCGGCGCTTGAGCAGGATCGGCTGACCCTGACGGTCCAGGTACAGCCGGTCGCCCGGGGGCACGCGGCCGCTGGCCTGGGCCGCGTAGGCATCGGCATTCTCGTCCACCAGGCGGAATTCCAGCGTGGCGGTCTTGCCGAGGATCTCCTTGGCGCGGGCCGTATCCTGCACCCCCGGCAGCTGCACCACCACGCGGTCCTCGCCGGCCTGCTGGATCAGCGGCTCGGCCACGCCCAGCTCGTTCACGCGCTTGCGCAGGGCCGTGACGTTCTGCTGCACGGCAAAGGCCTTGATCTCCTGCAGGGCCTCGTCACGAATAGCGGCCTCGAGACGGAAGGCGCCATCCGCCTCCACGGTCTCGAAGGCCATCTCCTGGCGATACTCCTCCTGCAGGGCCGTCAGCGCCCGTTCGCGCAGCTCGGCGCTGGCAAAGCTCGCCACCACCCGGGACTCGTTGCGGGAGACGTCGTCGTAGGGAATGTTGTTCTCTATCAGCAGGCTGCGGAACTCGCCTTCGTTGCGCTCCAGGGTCTTGGCGACCACCTCGTCCATGTCCACCTGCATGAGGAAATGCACGCCGCCGCGCAGGTCCAGGCCGAGGTTCATGGGCTTGGCATTGAGCGACTGCAGCCATTCGGGCGTGCTCGGCGCGAGGTTGAGGGCGACGATGTAGCCGCTGCCCAGCACGCCGCGCACGATGTCCTGCGCCTTGAGCTGGTCCTCGACGTCGTCAAAGCGCACCAGCAGCTGTTCGCCCTCGAGCGCGATCTCCTTGTAGTTCGCGCCGACCTGGTCGAGCACGTTGGCCACGCGCTGGCTGACCGTTTCATTGATCTCGACCCCCCGCGTGGCGCTGATCTGCAGCGCCGGATCCTGCGGGTAGCGGTTCGGCAGGGCATACAGGATGCCGCCGATCACCACGGCGAGGATCAGGAGGTATTTCCAGAGGGGGTAGCGATTCATGAACGTTCCCTGGCTTGAATGGCGATGCGACGGTGAGGCTTACAGGTTCTTCATCGTGCCCTTGGGCATGACGGCGCCGACGGCCTGCTTCTGCACCTTCACCTCGGTGCCCTCGGCAACCTGGATCTGCACGAAGTTCTCGCCGATCTCGGTGACCTTGCCGAGCAGGCCGCCGGTGGTGACCACCTCGTCGCCCTTGGAGAGGGCCTCGAGCATGGCGCGGTGTTCCTTGGCGCGCTTGCTCTGCGGACGGATGATCATGAAGTACATCATCACGAACATCAGGCCGATCAGCAGCAGCAGCTGGATGCCGCCGCCCTGGGCCTGCTGGGCGCCGTTCTCGGCGATGGCACTGGCAATCAGAAGATCCATGGGACTCACTCCGGTTATTGGTCGTTATCAGGAACCCAGACAGGCTCCGATGGTACAGGGTTCAAGGCGCCGTATTATGACACAGGCGGCACGCTTTTCGAGCGCAGGCGGTAGAACTCGGCCACGAAGGCCGCCAGTTGCCCGTCCTCGATGGCCGCGCGCAGCCCGCGCATCAGCTCCTGGTAGTAGTACAGGTTGTGGATGGTGTTGAGTCGCGGCCCCAGCATCTCGCCGCACTTGTCCAGGTGCCGCAGGTAGGCGCGGGAGTAGTTCCGGCAGGTGTAGCAGCCGCAGTCCGGGTCGATGGGGCCGGTGTCGTCGGTGTACCTGGCGTTGCGGATGCGCAGCGTGCCGTGGCGGGTATAGAGGAAGCCGTTGCGGGCGTTACGCGTGGGGATCACGCAGTCGAACATGTCCACGCCGCGGCGCACGGCCTCGACGATGTCCTCCGGCGTACCCACCCCCATGAGGTAGCGCGGCCGGTCGGTCGGCAGCACCGGCAGCGTCGTGTCCAGCACCCGCAGGCGGTCGTCTTCCGGCTCGCCCACCGACAGCCCGCCGATGGCGTAGCCGTCGAAACCGATCTCCATCAGCCCCGCGGCCGACTCGTGCCGCAGCTGCTCGTACATGCCGCCCTGCACGATGCCGAACAGGGCCGCGTCGTTGCCCTCGTGGGCGGCGCGGCTGCGCGCGGCCCAGCGCAGGGACAGCGCCATGGACTGCCGGGCCTGGTCCTCGGTGGCCGGGTACGGGGTGCACTCGTCGAAGATCATCACGATGTCCGAGCCCAGCGCCTTCTGCACGGCCATGGAACGCTCCGGGGTGAGCTCCACCGGGCTGCCGTTGACCGGCGACTGGAAGCGCACGCCCTCCTCCGTGATCTTGCGCATCTGCGCCAGGCTGAAGACCTGGAAGCCGCCCGAGTCGGTGAGGATCGGCCCCTCCCAGTGCATGAAGTCGTGCAGATCGCCGTGTCTGGCGATGATCTCGGTACCCGGGCGCAGCATCAGGTGAAAGGTGTTGCCGAGGATGATCTGTGCGCCGAGGTCGGTGAGCTCCTCCGGGGTCATCGCCTTCACCGTGCCGTAGGTGCCCACCGGCATGAAGGCCGGCGTCTCCACCACCCCGCGCGGAAAGGTCAGCCGCCCGCGGCGGGCCTTGCCGTCGCTGGCCAGGTGTTCGAACTGCATGCGCATGCGGGGCGCTCTCCTCGAGGACGGAATCTCAGGCCCGCGCCACAGGCTGCGGACGGGTGATGAACATGGCATCGCCATAGCTGAAGAAGCGGTAGCGCTCCTCGATGGCGTGCCGGTAGGCGGCCATGATGTGGGCGTGGCCGGCGAAGGCGCTCACCAGCATCATCAGGGTCGACTCGGGCAGGTGGAAGTTGGTGATCATCGCGTCCACGCTGCGAAAGCGGTAGCCCGGGGTGATGAAGATCTCGGTGTCGCCCGAGAAGGCCGCCAGCGCCCCGCCGGCGGATGCCGCCTCCAGGCTGCGCACGCTGGTAGTGCCCACCGCGATCACGCGCCCGCCGCGGGCCCGGCAGGCCGCCACCTGCGCCACCACCGCCTCCGGCACCTCCACCCACTCGGCGTGCATGCGATGCGCGCCGATGTCGTCCACCCTCACCGGCTGGAAGGTGCCCGCCCCCACGTGCAGGGTCACGAAGGCGGTCTCCACGCCCTGCGCGCGCAGCCCCGCCAGCAGCTCGTCGGTGAAGTGCAGCCCCGCCGTGGGGGCCGCCACCGCGCCCGGACGCTCGGCGTACACCGTCTGGTAGCGCTCGCGGTCGTCGATGCGGTCGGCGCGGGTGATGTAGGGCGGCAGGGGCATGTGGCCCACCGTCTCCAGCACCTGCCAGATGGACTGGTCCTCGCCGAAGTCCAGCTCGAACAGGGCCTCCCGCCGGCCGGTCACGGTCACCTCGGCCCCGCCCTCCAGGATCAGGCGCGTGCCGGGCCTGGGCGACTTGCTCGCGCGCACGTGCGCCAGGGCATGGTGCGCATCCAGCACCCGTTCGAGCAGCAGTTCCACCTGCCCGCCCGTCTCCTTGCGGCCAAAGAGGCGCGCGGGGATCACGCGGGTGTTGTTGAACACGAGAAGATCGCCGGGGCGCAGCAGCTCGCCGATCTCGCTGAAGTGGCGGTCCGCGACCTCGCCCGTCTGCCCGTCGAGCACGAGCAGGCGCGAGTCACCGCGCGTAGCCGGCGGTTCCTGGGCGATGAGCTCGGGGGGTAAATCGTAAGCGAAATCACTCACTTGCATGGCGCGGCATGGTAGCAGGAAGGCCCCGGGTTTGCGACACGAATGCTTGCGGGCACGGGCCATTCCATTGATACTGTGCGCCCTGAGTGCCGGGGTGGCGGAACTGGTAGACGCGCCTGACTCAAAATCAGGTTCCTTCGGGAGTGCGAGTTCGATTCTCGCCCTCGGCACCATCCCTATCAGGTCGCCAACCAGCCGGCCCCTTGGGTGCCCGCCCACGATGACCCACGAAGACTGCGGCTATTCGCGCAACATCGACCCGCGTGGTAGCGTTGCCGCATCCTCAACCAGCCCCCGAAGAACCATGCCCATCGACAACCGAGCCGCCTGGGAAAAGATCCTCGACAACCACACCCGTGGCGCCGCCACGCCGGAAGAGCGCGAGGAACGGCTGGCCCGTTTCGCCGCCCGTGAAGAGGCCCGCGCCGAACACTTCATGAGCCTGCTGGGCGATGTCGTCGCCGTCATCGACAGCAACCTCGGCAAGGACGCCGAAGTCGACGAATTCCTCGGCAACATCAAGACCTTCGTCCTGCAGGGCGTCAACCAGGCCAACCAGGTCGGCTTCAAGGCCCAGCGCGCTCCGAAGGCGGAGTAAGTCGCAATACATGTTGGTGGGAGGCCAGCCCTCTGGCCGATGACGGTCCATCCGGCATGGGTGTTATCGCCGAGGAGGCTCGGCTCCTACCGATACCGGCCGTGCCCGCCTAACGTCTTCCCCCCTCACCAGATCAGGTCGTCCGGCACCTCGTAGCCGGCGTAGGGGTCGTCCGCCTCCGGTTTCGACTCCGCGGCCGGGCGGGCCATCACGCAGCCGGCGTCACGGGCGCGGATCTTCTCGGCCACCTCGGCCGGCACCAGTTCGTAGGCCTCCCCGTCGCGCACGATGAAAAGCTGACCGCGGGCGAGCTGGGCGCGCTGGGCCGGGGTGACCGGCAGCGACTTCAGCATCTTGCCGTCAGTGAAGTGATAGGCCTCCCCGGCCCCCTCGCGCGGCAGGCGGTTCTGCGCGACGAGCTGGCGCACCTGGGCGGCCAGGGCCTTCTGCTCCGCCGCCGCCTTGCGTTCCAGGTTGAGCTGGCGGTCCCGCTCGGCCTTTTCCGCCGCCGCCTGCTGTGCCGCCCGCGCGGCCGCATCGGCCGGCGCCTCGGGCGACGCCTGCCGGCCCTTCTTGCCGCCCTTGCCCGCCCGCTTCTCGTGCTTGACCTTCTTCGCCTGCTTCTCGCTGGCCACGCCCGCCTTGAGGAGCTGGTCCATCAATGAGTTCGCCATGAACGCCTTCCGTCCGTACCGGTCTATGTGGGTGTCGATGGGCAGGCAGTCTACCGCAGAACGGGCCCGCCCTGCCCTTTGGCGGCCAAACCCGGTACAATCGCGCCCCTTTTACGCGCTCTCGCGCCTCGTCTTCTGGAAGTCCCCCTTGATCTCCACCGCGAATATCACCATGCAGTTCGGCGCCAGGCCGCTGTTCGAAAACGTCTCCATCAAGTTCGGTACCGGCAACCGCTACGGTCTGATCGGCGCCAACGGCTGCGGCAAGTCCACCTTCATGAAGATCCTGGGCGGCGACCTCGAGCCCAGCGCGGGCCAGGTCATGCTGGAGCCCAACGCGCGCCTGGGCAAGCTGCGCCAGGACCAGTTCGCCTTCGAGAACATGAAGGTGCTGGACGTGGTGATCATGGGCCACACCGAGCTGTGGGCCGCCAAGGCCGAGCGCGACCGCCTGTACTCGCTGCCGGAGATGACCGAGGCGGACGGCCTGGCCGCCGCCGAGGTGGAGATGCTGTTCGCCGAGATGGACGGCTATACCGCCGAGTCGCGCGCCGGGGACCTGCTGCTCGGGCTGGGCATCCCGCTGGAACAGCACGACGGCCCCATGAGCGCCGTCGCCCCCGGCTGGAAGCTGCGCGTGCTGCTCGCCCAGGCCCTGTTCTCCGATCCCGACGTGCTGCTGCTCGACGAGCCCACCAACCACCTGGACATCAACACCATCCGCTGGCTGGAAGGCGTGCTCACCGCGCGCAACAGCACCATGATCATCATCTCGCACGACCGCCACTTCCTGAACAGCGTCTGCACCCACATGGCCGACCTGGACTACGGCGAGATCCGCCTGTACCCGGGCAACTACGACGACTACATGTTCGCCTCCACCCAGGCCCGCGAACGCCTGCAGGCCGACAACGCCAAGAAGAAGGCGCAGATCGCCGAGCTGCAGGCCTTCGTCAGCCGCTTCTCCGCCAACGCCTCCAAGGCGCGGCAGGCCACCTCGCGCGCCCGACAGATCGAGAAGATCGAGCTCAACGAGATCAAGCCCTCCAGCCGCGTTAGCCCCTACATCGTCTTCGAGCAGCACAAGAAGCTGCACCGCCAGGCGGTCACCGTGAAGGAACTCACCAAGGCCTACGCCGGCGAGAAGCCGCTGTTCGAGGACTTCGGCATGCAGGTCGAGGCCGGCGAGCGCATCGCCATCATCGGCCCCAACGGCATCGGCAAGACCACCCTGCTGCGCTGTCTGGCCGGCGACCTCGCGCCCGACGCCGGCGAGATCAAGTGGACGGATGCGGCCGAACTGGGCTACTTCGCCCAGGACCACGCCCGCGACTTCGCCGACGACGTCAATCTCTACGACTGGATGGCCCAGTGGACCAAGGGCGGCGAACAGGCCATCCGCAGCGCGCTCGGCCGCATGCTCTTCTCCAACGACGACATCCAGAAGTCCGTCAAGGTCATCTCCGGCGGCGAACAGGGCCGCATGCTCTTCGGCAAGCTCACCCTGCAGCGCCCGAACGTGCTGCTCATGGACGAACCCACCAACCACCTCGACATGGAATCCATCGAGGCGCTGAACCTCGCCCTGGAGAACTACCCCGGCACGCTCATCTTCGTCAGCCACGACCGCGAGTTCGTCTCCTCGCTGGCCACCCGCATCCTCGACATGGAGGATGACGGCATCACCGACTTCAGCGGCAACTACGAAGACTACCTGCGCTCGAAGGGGCTGCACTGAGGCAGCGCGAAAGCGTCGCCTCTCCGTCGCAGGAGCGGTGCCATGACCCTTCTGTAGGAGCGGAGCAAGCCGCGATGCCCATGCCCGGCAACGTGCCACCCCCAATCGCGCCTCGCAGCGCTCCTACCGGTGCCATGGTTTTCTGTAGGAGCGGAGCAAGCCGCGATGCCCATGCCCGGGCAAGGTGCCATCCCCGATCGCACCTTGCAGCGCGCCTACGGACCCAGGAAGCAAAAAAGGCCCCGGTCGGGGCCTTTTTTATTCTTCAATGAAACGCTGTCGCGTCAGCTCGCGAGCCCTTCGATGATCGCGTTCAGGGTTGCGCTCGGGCGCATGACGGCCGTGGTCTTCGCCGCATCCGGGTGGTAGTAGCCACCCAGATCCACGGGCTGGCCCTGCACACTGTTGAGCTCCTCGACGATCTTCGCCTCGTTGTCGGCCAGCGCCTTGGCCACCGGCTCGAACACGGCCCGCAGCCCGGCGTCTTCGTCCTGTGCGGCCAGGGCCTTGGCCCAGTACAGCGCCAGGTAGAAATGGCTGCCGCGGGTGTCGAGTTCGCCGACCTTGCGCGAGGGCGACTTGTCGTTGTCCAGGAAGGCGCTGTTGGCCGCGTCCAGGGCCTTGGCGATCACGGCGAGCCGGGCGTTGCCGCCCTTGCGCGCGTAGTCCTCGAGCGAGACGGCCAGCGCCAGAAACTCACCCAGCGAATCCCAGCGCAGGTGGTTTTCCTCCACCAGCTGTTGCACGTGCTTGGGCGCGGAGCCGCCCGCGCCGGTCTCGTACAGGCCGCCGCCAGCCAGCAGCGGCACGATGGAGAGCATCTTGGCGCTGGTGCCGAGCTCCAGGATCGGGAACAGGTCGGTGAGGTAGTCGCGCAGCACGTTGCCGGTCACCGAGATGGTGTCCTGGCCCGCTTTCATGCGCGCCAGCGAGTAGCGCGTGGCCTCCACCGGCGACATGATCCTGATCTCCAGGCCGCTGGTGTCGTGGTCCTGGAGATAGGTCTCGACCTTCCTGATCAGGTTCGCGTCGTGGGCGCGGTCGGGGTCCAGCCAGAAGATGGCCGGCTGGCCGGTGAGGCGCGCGCGGGTCACGGCGAGCTTCACCCAGTCGCGGATCGGCAGGTCCTTGGTCTGGCACATGCGCCAGATGTCGCCCGGCTCGACCTCGTGCTCCATCAGCAGGTCGCCGGCCGCGTCCGTCACGCGCACCGTGCCCTTCGCCGGGATCTCGAAGGTCTTGTCGTGCGAGCCGTATTCCTCGGCCTTCTGCGCCATCAGGCCGACGTTGCTGGTGCTGCCCATGGTGGCCGGGTCGAAGGCGCCGTGTTCCCTGCAGAAGTCGATGGTGGCCTGATACACGCCGGCGTAGCAGCGGTCCGGGATCATGGCCTTGGTGTCGTGCAGCCGGCCGTCCGGGCCCCACATCCTGCCGGAGGAGCGGATGGCCGCCGGCATGGAGGCGTCGATGATCACATCGCTCGGCACGTGCAGGTTGGTGATGCCCTTGTCGGAGTTCACCATGGCCAGCGCCGGGCGCTTGTCATACACGGCCTGGATGTCGGCCTCGATGGCCTGGCGCTGGTCGTCCGGCAGCGTGCCGATCTTCGCGTACACGTCGCCCAGGCCGTTGCGGGTGTTCACGCCCAGCTGTTTGAAGGTCTCGGCGTGCTTGTCGAACACCTCGCGGTAATACACGTCCACCGCGTGGCCGAACATGATCGGGTCGGAGACCTTCATCATGGTGGCCTTCAGGTGCAGCGACAGCAGCACGTCCTCGGCCTTCGCCGCCTCGGTGGCCTGTTCGAAGAAGCCGCGCAGCGCGCTCGCGCTCATCACGGCGGCGTCGATCACCTCGCCCGCCAGCACCGGGGTCTTCTCCTTCAGCACCCGGGTCTGGCCGTCGTCGGTCACCAGTTCGATCCTCACCGCGCCCTCGGCCTCGATCACGACGGACTGCTCGCTGCCGTAGAAATCGCCCTCGCTCATGGAGGCCACGTGCGACTTCGAATCCGGGCTCCAGGCCCCCATGGAATGCGGGTGCTTCTTCGCGTAGGCCTTCACCGCGGCGGCCACGCGCCGGTCGGAGTTGCCCTCGCGCAGCACCGGGTTCACCGCGCTGCCCAGCACCTTCGCATAGCGGGCCTTGATGGCCTGCTCTGTGTCGTTCTTCGGATCGGCCGGATAGTCCGGGATGTCGTAGCCCTGCCCCTGCAGCTCTCTGATCGCGGCGGTGAGCTGCGGGATCGAGGCGCTGATGTTCGGCAGCTTGATGATGTTCGCCTCGGGCGTCTTCGCCAGCTCGCCCAGCTCGGCCAGGGCATCGCCGATGCGCTGTTCCCCGGTCAGCTTCTCCGGGAAGTTCGCAAGGATGCGGCCCGCCAGCGAGATGTCCCGCACCTCCACCTCGACCCCGGCCGTGCCGGTGAAGGCCCGCACGATGGGCAGGAAGGAATAGGTCGCCAGCATCGGCGCCTCGTCGGTCTCGGTGTAGATGATCCTGGAATCAGACATCGAACATATCCCTGGGAAAGAGGTGAATGGACGGGCCCGGCATTATACCAAAGGATGGCAGGCCAGCGGCGGCCACAGGGCGGGCTGGGAGCAACGTAGGAGCGGCGAAAGCCGCGATGCCCATGTCGGACGAAGCCACCACCCCCGATCGCGCCTCGCAGCGCTCCTACACCTGACGCCTATCCCCTCACCGCCGCGGTTCGGCGAAGCCGAACTCCCCGGTCGACTCGAACCCCACCGGCAGTGCCACCCCCTCCAGCGACACCCGGCCATGCAGGCGGTAGGCTATACCCTCCGGCGCGCCAGTCCGGTCGCGGAACTGCCGGGCCAGCGACCAGAGGCTGGACGACACCTCCACCTCCGTCAGCGCCTCGCCAAAGCCCGGCACCGCCAGCGTCTGGCTGGAGACCCCCTCGGCAAACTGCTCGCCGTTCACCTCCACCCGGAAGTCCAGTCCGCGAATGTTCAGCGCGAAGTCGTTGGGGTTCTGAATGCGCAGCTTCAGCCGGTAACGCTGCTCGAACACATCCACCTGCGTGAGCTGCAGGCCCACCAGGTGCACGCGGGGCGGCTCGGTGCCGGACGGCAGGTAGGCGCAGCCGGAGAGGAGCGCAAGGACGAGCAGCAGCAGGGAGGGAAAGAGCGATCTGGCAGGCATCGGGACATACCTCCACGAGAGGAATGAATTGGCGAAGACACAAGGATGACAGTAAGCCAGCACGCGCTGAATTAACACGACGCCCGTCACTGCGCTACAACGGCGACTACTGAAGAAAGAACAGAACGGTCATCACCGCGCCGGTCACGATCACCACCGCGCGCACCACCGCCTCCGGCAGATGGCGTGCCAGTCGCGCCACAACGTAACCACCGATGACCGCCGTAAACATCATCACCAGCCCCTGCAGCCAGACAATACTGCCGCCGACGGCATACAGGCAGACCGCGATCGCGGTCAGCACCGCCGAGACCAGGTTCTTCAGCCCCTGCATCGCGTTCAGGTCGCGATGCCCCAGCAGCCCGAAGGCCGCCAACAGCACGATACCCAGCCCGCCATTGAAGTAGCCACCGTACACGCTCACGGCAAACAACGTCAGCGCCTGTACCGGCCCTCCAGCCTCACCATCGCCAGCCGCCAGTCGGCGCAACAGCCGGGGGCCCAGGGCAAACAGCAGGGTCGCGGCCAGCAGCAACCAGGGCACGATCACCGAAAACAGCGCATCCGGCGTCAGCACCAGAAGCCCCGCCCCCAGCGCCCCACCGAGGCCCGCGGTACACACCAGCGCCAACATCGACAACCCCGCCGGCGCCCGCAGCTCCTCGCGAAAACCCCAGGTACTCGCCATATAACCCGGCAGCAGCGACAGCGTTCCCGTGGCATTCGCCGCCACCGGCGGCACCCCAGCATAGACCAGCGCAGGAAAGGTGAAGAAACTCCCGCCCCCGGCAACCGCGTTCAGGCCACCGCCGAGAAACGCGGCGCCCAGCAGCATGGCCCAAGTCAGCCAGGATTCGGTCATGCTGAGCAGGCGCCCTGAAAACCGCAGCGAAGAAAGATGTGCATGTGTGCGTATTTGTTCAAGACGGTGACCGCATTAGGAAAAAGGAAAAAGATAAGTACTAGAGATTAACGCCTGAAGCCAAAAGATTAAGCCATTGGCTAATGCCAAAGACACGTCGACTCAAGTATCCCTCCCACTTAGAGACCAAGCGCCGTTTCGAGAAATATCCGCTATCGGACTGCAAGCCACTGGTACCGAGACGAACCAAAATAATAACGTTAAGTGCCTAATTAACACCCATGCCACCCCATCCCGGTACAATGCCCGCCAAAAATCACGGAGCCGGGCATGTATCACAAGAGCAAGATCGAGAGCCTGTACGACCTGGTGACAGGCGATGAGGATGCGCGCGTCTGCAAGGACATCCCCGATGAGGCCTGCAACGACCAGCCGCGCAATTTCTTTGCCTACCTGACGGCCAACGTGCTGAACAAGATCGCGGACGAGATCGCCAGTGCGAAGCTGGTGCTGCCGTGGCTGTTGGGCGTGCTGGGGGCACCGGCGGCGTTCACGGGCTTTCTGGTGCCGATCCGCGAGGCGGGGGTGCTGCTGCCGCAGCTGGTGGTAGCGGCCTATATCCGCCACGTGGCGGTGCGCAAGTGGGTGTGGGTGCTGGGTGCGGGGCTCTCGGCGCTGGCGCTGGTGGCGATGGGGATGACCGCACTTTCCCTGGACGGGGCGGCGGCGGGCTGGGCGATCATCGGCGGGCTGGTGGTGTTCAGCCTGGCGCGGGGGATCTGCTCGGTCTCGGCCAAGGACGTGCTGGGCAAGACGGTCTCCAAGAGCCGGCGCGGCAACCTGATGGGCCTGGCCACGGGTATCGCGGGCGCTGCGACCCTGGGCGTGGGCGTGGCGCTCACGCTGCTGCGCGACGCGGATCTTGGACCGGCCCTGATCGCCGGGCTGATCCTGCTGGCCGCCCTGCTGTGGGTGCCGGCGATTGCGGCCTATATCCTGATTCGCGAGCAGCCGGGAGCCACCGAGGGCGGCGGCAACGCCCTGGCCGAGGCGCTGAGGAGCCTTTCCCTCCTGAAGACCGACGCCGAATTCCGCCACTTCGTCATCGCCCGCACCCTGCTGCTCTCCGTGGCGCTGGCCCCGCCCTTTTACGTGCTGCTGGCCCAGCAGCACACCGGCGGCCTGGCGGACCTGGGAATGCTGGTGATCGCCGGGGGCATCGCCGGCAGCCTCAGCGCCCCGGTCTGGGGCCGCATGGGCGACCGATCCAGCCGCCGGGTGATGGCGCTGGCCTCTTTCCTGGCCGGCCTGCTCGGCGTGACCACGGCCGCGCTGGCCTGGCTGGACTCCCCCCTCCTCGACCACGGCCTGGTGCATGCGGCCATCTTCCTGCTGCTGACCGTGGCCCACAGCGGCGTGCGTCTGGGCCGCAAGGTCTACCTGGTGGACATGGCCACCCAGGAGACCCGCGCGGCAATGGTGGCCGTGAGCAACACCGTGATCGGCGTGGCCATGCTCGCCGCGGGCCTCATCGGCGTGCTCGGCGACGTGATGGGCACGGCGGCCGTGATCCTGGCGCTGGCGGCGGCGTCGTTCGTGGCGACGGTGTATGCGATGAACCTGGTGGAGGTCTCGGGATAAGTCGCGAGGTGGGAGTTGCGTAGGAGCGGTGCAAGCCGCGATGTCCATACGTGGGGCAAAGTGCCACCACTTATCGCGCCTCGCAGCGCTCCTACGACAACAGCATCAGACAGCGGTTTTGCAATGAGCTACGAACAGCTGTAGATGGCAGGGTATTGAGTAGTGTGAATATCGACGTGATGGCGGGCACAGCCCGCCCTATGCGTCAAAGCCACAGATTGAAAAGAGTACGCAGGGGTGAACCTGATTCCGGTTTAGCTCTGTGTCCACTATGTGCTCTATGGGGCACGGACTTGCGACTTGCGACTTGTAACTCGCGACTTCAAACCGCCGGCTGCGGCAGCCTGCCCTCCACCTCGAATACCACCCGCGGAAACACCTGCGTCTGGCGCGTCGGTGGGTGCAGGAAGGTGACCTGTTCCGCGGTCAGCTCGCAGAGCCATTCCTGGCGTTCGCGCGGGCGGCGGCCGTAGAGGCCGGAGGGCTCGAACAACGCGACGTTGGCGCCGCGTTCCGGGTCGCGGGCCGAGGGGTATTCGAAGGCGATCACGCCGGCCGCGCGCATGGCGCTGCCCAGCGCCTGGGTGGCGCGGTAGTCGGCGGGGTCGGCGAGCGTGTCGCGAAAGCGCTCGCAGGGGGCCTGCTGCAGCCGCAGCCCCTGTTTCGTGGCGTAGCCGGCGCGAAACAGCGTGTGGCGGGTATTGATGGGGTCCGGCGGCGGCTCGGCCATGCCGGCGCGGAAGACGAAGCGGTAGTAGGCGCATTCGGCCAGGGCGGTGGCCGGGGCGAGCGCGCCGTAGAGCAGCGAGGGCTCGAAGGCCTGGCCGAAGCGCGAGCCGTGGCGCAGCGGCGGGTAGCGAAACGGCGTCATCAGCAGGTAGTCCAGGCGCTCGCTGCCCGCGCGCGGCGCGGGCTTCACACCCTCCAGCAGCGCCTCCAGCAGGGCCTGCTCGGCTAGGTTGTCCACCAGGCGCGTGGTGGCGACCTGCTCCTGGCTCTCGACGATGCGCCAGAACTCCCCCCGGAGGGGATGGATGCGCTCCTTCAGCCCGCAGGCCGCCCACAGGTCCATGCCTCAGACCTTGCCGCGGATCGCATCCAGGTAGCCGGCCACCCGCACCAACCCCTCCACCGTCTGCACCTGCGCGGCCGGCACGCCGCCGGTGTGGTGGTTGCGGGTGTGCATCCAGTGGCGCATCTGCGCCTCGTCCCCGCCCATCAGGGCGTAGAGGCTGCGGTAGCAGCGGATCAGCAGCAGCGCGAGCTCGCCGCTCTTGCTCGCGGGGTCCAGCTGGCCGCGGCTGAAGACCGAGCGGTCCTTGCCCACGGCCCGGCCGAGGTCGGCCTGGCTCAGCCCCAGCGCCTGGCCGGCGTTGAGCAGGGCCTTCGTGAGCACGGTGCGGGGGTCGGCCTTCGGAAGCGTGGCGGCGGGCATGGCGTCATCTCCTGTGTATATGCCGCATTCTAGTTCATGATTGCGGCATTCGCCACATGCCGATCTCGCCGGGGCATCCTGCCTGCACGCGCAGAAAAAAGCGCCCGACAGGTGCCGGGCGCGAGGTGGGGAGGAATCGGCTGGGTGCTAGACGCGGAAGGCGCCGATCATGCGCTGCAGGTCTTCGGCCACGCGCTGCAGGGCCTGGCTGCGGTTGGAGGTCTGCTCGGCGCTCTCCGCGGCCTGGGTGGCCAGGGTGTGGATGGAGACGACGTTTTCGTTGATGTCTTCGGAGACCGCCGACTGCTCCTCGGCCGCCGTGGCGATCTGGGTGTTCATCTCGGCGATGCTGGAGACGGCGCGGGTGATGCGCTTGAGGGCCTCGCCGGCGCGGCCGGCGCGCTCGACCACGTCGTCGGTCTTCTGCTCGCTGTGCCGCATCACCTCGACCGCGCCCTTGGCACCACCCTGCAGGCGCTCGATCATCTCCTGGATCTCGCGGGTGGATTCCTGGGTGCGGCTGGCCAGGGTGCGCACCTCTTCGGCCACCACGGCGAAGCCGCGGCCCTGCTCGCCGGCGCGGGCCGCCTCGATGGCCGCGTTGAGCGCCAGCAGGTTGGTCTGCTCGGCGATGCCGCGGATGACGTCCAGCACGGTGCCGATCTGTTCGGCGTCGTTCTCCACGCTGCCGATGGTGCGTGCGGATTCGCGCACCTCGCGGGCGAGGTCGTTGATGGCGGCCACCACCTCGTCGACCATGCGGTTGCCGGCATTGGCCTCCTTGTCCGCCTCCTGCGCGCCGCTGGAGGCCTCGGAGGCGTTGCGTGCCACCTCCTGCACCGTGGCGGTCATCTCGTTCATGGCGGTGGCCACCAGGTCGAGCTTGCTCTCCTGCTGGTTCATGTTGAGCTTGGTGTCCACGCTCATGTCGGTCATGGCCTGGGCCTCGGCCATCAGCTGCTCGCCGGTCTCGGCCACCTGCTTCACCAGCGCCTGGATCTTGACGACGAAGCGGTTGAAGGCGCGACCGAGCTCGGCGACCTCGTCGCGCCCCGCCTCGTCCAGGCGCCGCGTGAGATCGCCCTCGCCACTGGCGATGTCGGTGAGCGACTCGATGACATGGCAGAAGGCGCGCTTGAGCGCACGGATGACCACGAAGGCGACCAGCGCCCCCAGCACGATGGCGAGCAGGGTCAGCCCCAGGGTGTTGCGCAGTACGGCCTCCTTTTCCTCCATCATCTGCGCACGCAGGGCGAGCGTGTTCTGCTCCTCGGCGTTGGTGAGGTTCTGCATGGCGATGCGGATCTTCTGCCAGGTCGGGTGCTCCACCGTCACCAGCAGCTCCTTTGCGCCCTCGATATCGCCGGCGCGCATCCGCTCCAGCACCCCGAGCTTGGCCCCCTTGTTCTGTTCCCACTGCGCGGCAATGGTCTCGAGCTCGGCCAGTGTCTCCGGGTTGCCCTCCGAGGCCGCCAGCGCCGTCTGGTAGGCATCGTCGAAGCGCTTGATGGCCGCCGGCACCACCTCGAAGGGCTTTTTCAGCTCCGGGCGCAGCACCAGGTTGCGCAGCGCGATGCCCGACAGCAGCCCGTCCGAGTACATCTTCTGATAGGCCGTGTAGCGCACCTGGCTGGTGGTGAAGAAGTCGTCGAAGCGCTGGCTGGTCGACATCACCCCCTGCACGGCAAGGGCGATGGCCGTACCAAACAGGACAAACACAATCAGGAAGGCGGCGGTGAGTTTCGCCTTCATGCTCAGCTGCTTCATCATCGATGCGCTCCGCGGTTCTCTTGAATCTGATGATCGTAAAAGGGCTATGCCCGTTTTAACGGCCCCGTGACATGATTCTTGAATGCATGATTACGCCGCGGGCCCGGGTGGACCTCGACCAGATTCGCCGGAAAGCGGGATTATTCCGGGTCGGTGACGGAAGGTTGCAGAAGATAGACCGGCGGTAGGGAGAAGAGTGAAGAGTGAGGAGTGAGGCGTAGCCTGAGGCGAAGGGAGGGCCGGCTGCCGGTTTCCAACTGATGACCGTCGTCGGCAGGCAGTGGTGACTTACTACTCCTCAGCCACTGCAGACCTGCGTTAGGTACAAACCAGCTGGAGCCCTCCGATTTTATGCGGTCGCCCCATAACGACGCCTTGATTACTCGGCCTATGGAAACAATCTTGTTCCGCTAACCCCGATTATCCATCTTTTTAATACCTCTAGAGTCATTTTCAGCCGGATGGCCAGCCGCCAGACGGGCCCGATGAACCTGATGACTACTGGAGGCGCCCCCCATGAAGACGGAAAACGGATCTCACGCCCTCGCGCACGTGCCGCCCGAAGACGGCACCAAACGCAACACCCTGAATAGAACCCCCGATCACCCGATCGACTCGATCTTTCTCGAACGCTGGTCACCGCGCTCCTTCGACGCGAGCTGTATCCCGCATGGCGACCTCATGACAATTCTGGAGGCCGCGCGCTGGGCACCGTCCGCCTACAATATCCAGCCATGGCGCTTCATCTTTGCGCTTCGGGAGGATGCCTGCTGGCCCGGGTACCTGTCGCTCCTCGACCCCTTCAACGCGGCCTGGGCCAAGCATGCGTCCGCACTCGTTTTCCTCGCCTCGGATAGTCTGATGCCGGCAGACGAAAACGGGGTACGCAAGCCCTCTCCCTGCCATACCTTCGATACAGGTTCCGCCTGGGCGCATTTGGCCCTCCAGGCGACAGCACTCGGATACCACACCCATGCGATGGCTGGCATCCACGTCGACCGGGCTGCGGCCGCGCTCGCCTTACCAGCGCACTTCCAGATACAGGTCGCAATTGCCATCGGTCGCCAGGCCAGCGCGAACACACTGCCGGAGGGCCTGCGACAGCGCGAGCAACCCAGTGATCGTCGCCCACTTGGCAAATCGGTTTTCGCTGGCCACTACCGTGGCTGAGCCGTCAGAACCGCACCCATGCCATGAATCGACAGAGGACTCCGTGATGAAGTCGAACCATGCCGAGGCCACCCTGGCCTTGCCCGCTCCTGGCCTGATGCAGCAACCGGCGATCCTGCTTGTGGTGACAGGAACCCTGATCGGCTTGAACTTCCCTCTCGGAAAGATCGCCGGAGAGGCCGGGATCTCGCCCGTCGTCTGGGCGCTGATGATTTCCATGGGGGCGGCGATGATCATGCTGCCGGTGCTCCTGCTCAGACGTGCACTGGTGATTCCGGGTATGCGTCTGGCACGATACGCCGCGACCTCGGCCCTTGTGTCATTTGTTGCACCCAATCTGCTGCTATTCAGTGTGATCCCCCATGCCGGTGCAGGCTATACGGGATTGATGTTCGCACTTTCACCGGTCTTCACGCTCGCGATCGCGACGTTGTTCCGCCTAAAGACGCCAGGCCGACTCGGGCTTGCAGGTATCGCGGTAGGCCTGATCGGGGCAGCGCTGGTCAGCGTGACACGCGGCAGCATGCCGAACGCCCCCGACCTCGTCTGGCTGGTGCTCGCGGTACTGATACCCGTAGCGCTGGCCGTAGGCAATGTCTATCGCACGGTTGCATGGCCCGCAGACGCGACGCCCGACGTGCTTGCCTTCTGGAGTCACCTGATTGCCGGTGGGATTTTCGTGGTGATTCTGCTGTTAGCGGCGGGCGAGATATCGCCTGCGGAACTGGCGGCGGCACCCCTGGCCGTCATGGCGCAACTCGCGGTCTCTGGACTGACGTTCCCGGTGTTCTATCGGCTGCAGCAGCGCGGCGGGCCCGTCCTGCTCAGCCAGATCGGCTACGTCGCATCCGCCGTAGGTCTCGTCTGCGCCACGGTCTTTCTGGGTGAACGGTATTCCCCGCTGACCTGGGCAGGGGCAGGCGTGATTGCGCTGGGAATTGGAATCACACTCTATGCGCAACGCAACGAGCGGAAGCAGTCGGCCTGAGAACCGCGGCGGCAGTGTTCATGCATCAGGCTCCCAGTAGGCCGGGGTATGAATGCGTTCGGACATGAACTCGATGAATGCCCGCACCTTGGGCGACAGGTGCCGGCGCTGTGGGTACAGGGCATAGATCGAGAGCTCCATGGCGCGGTAGTCCTGCAAGATCGCGCGTAGCCGCCCCTGCTGGATGTCCTCACCGACGACGAATGTAGGCGTCAACGTGATGCCAGCCTCGTGCAACACAGCCTCGCGAATCGCGAGGCTGTTGTTCAACTGTATTGCGCTGTCGATACCCACCGATACATAACCACCCTCGGGGGCCAGGAAACGCCACTCGCTCGGCGAATCGTGATACTTGAAGGTGAGCGTTCGATGATCGCGCAGATCCTCGGGGCTGCGCGGGGTACCGTAACGTGCGAAATAGCCAGGCGCACCGCAGACGACGTGACGGCAGTCACCGAGTCGTCGCGCCACCAGCGAGGAATCCGGCAAGTCACCAATGCGAATCGCGACATCGAAACCTTCCTCGACGAGGTCGAGCCGCCGGTCATCGAGGCTCATATCCACGTGAAGGTCTGGATACATGTTCTGGAACTCGGTGAGCGCAGGTGCGATGTGCAGGATGCCGAAGGACATGGGGCTGTTGATCCTCAAGACACCGCGCGGTTCGGCTTGCAACCGCGACACCTCCTGCTCGGCGGCCTCGATTTCACGCAGTCCTTCCCGGCTGCGGTCGTAAAACGCCCGCCCGACTTCGGTGAGGCTCAGGCGCCGGGTCGTTCGATTGAGCAGACGGGCGCCCAACCTGTCTTCCAGACGCGTCACGTACTTGCTCACCACGGACTTGGACAGCCCCAACTTCTCCGCGGCCGCGGTAAAGCTCTGGCTGTCGACGACCTGCACGAACACGGCGACATCGCTCAGGGAATCCACGGGGCCTCCTCGATTAATTGACCAATGAGAACAATCATATTCCAAATACCCGGATTATCAATTCATGACGAACACCTATCGTTTGGGTGTAGCCCGAAACGCCTCCGGAAGGTGCGTTTGCGGGTAATTCACAAACCTGGAGGTACTCGTCATGAATCTTTCCAACACTTCGCAACGCCGCAGCCTGTCCACCCTGTTGGCGCTGTTCATCACTTTTTCAGCCACGACCAATGCCGACGTGGGCACAAGCCCCTGGGGGCCCGACGACGAGATCGGCCGACTGAACCTGATGACGGCCGCGTCCCAGGCTCAAGTGCTCTCCCGTATCCAGGGCGGCGCCGTCTACGATCTCTCTGTCGAATATTTCATCGGCATGCCCAGCTGGCAGGCAGCCGGTGATCCGCACTACCGGATCTGGATGACGCACACACCGCACGGAAACGTCGTCGCCGACCCGCTCAACCTGGGCACCGAGATGAATGAGCACGTGAGCTACACTGGCGCAGCCGTCTCGATGTACACGCACATGGGCACTCACATCGACGCCCTCGGCCACTTTGGTCTGGACGGGAAGATCTGGAACCACTTCGAGGCGCGCGAACACCTGGGTGATAGAGGCTGGACCGTGGCAGGAGCGGAGAAGATTCCACCGGTGATCGCCCGGGGCGTCCTGATCGACGTCGCAAGCGCCAAGGGTGTGTCGATGTTGCCGGACGGCTACCGCATTACGCGCGAAGATCTGATCCAGGCTCTCGAACGCCAGCAGGTCGAATTGCAACCCGGTGACGTCGTGCTGATTCGCACCGGCCGCATGGCCATTTACCAGGATGCACAGGCCTACATGCAGAATCCCCCGGGTATGGGCATGTCCGCAGCACGGTTCCTCGTCGAAGAAAAAGGCGCCATGATCGTAGGTGCTGACAACCTGAGTTTCGAATCCTTCCCCTCTGAGGTCGAGGGTAATTATGTGCCCGTTCATACCTACCTCCTGGCACAACAGGGGACGCCGATCATGGAACTCGTCTATCTCGAGGACCTGGCACAGGACGGCGTGTACGAGTTCGCCTTCATCGGCGGCTCGCTGAAGTTACGCGGGTCGGATGCAGCACCCATGCGGCCAATTGCCATACCGCTGCAACCAGAGGAACAAACAGGCCCCCGTGATTAACAGGCCTTGTTTGTCTGGCAAATGCTGCATGGATGCAGGAGGTACGAACCGATGGATGGGCGGAGGTGGGACAACGCAGGAGCAGTTGCCGAGGGAGGGATAGATTCGCGGACGTGGTCCGCTCACCCCTTCGGGGCGCCGTCGCTCTCGCTCCGGCGTCGCCTCGCTGACGCTCGGCTCGAACCCAACTTTGTCCATGTATCGAGCGTTCGAACCCCGAACGTCCTGATAAACAAAAAGGGGCCCCAAAAATCTGGGGCCCCTTTCTGTTTATATGGCGGAGAGGGAGGGATAGGGTCGCTGGCGCTCCCCGTCCCCCGGGCTATCGCCCGGGTGATCGAACCCTTCTTGTTTATTATCGAGGGTTCGAATTCTTCACTGCCGATAAAAGAAAAGGCCCCAAATCAGGGGCCTTTTCTTTTATATGGCGGAGAGGGAGGGATGGGCTCCCCTTGGTCGCCGTCACCTCGCTTCGCTCGGCGGTCGAACCCGGCTTTGTCTATGTATCGAGGGTTCGAATTCTTCACTGCCGATAAAAGAAAAGGCCCCAAATCAGGGGCCTTTTCTTTTATATGGCGGAGAGGGAGGGATTCGAACCCTCGATACGTTGCCGTATACACACTTTCCAGGCGTGCTCCTTCGACCGCTCGGACACCTCTCCGGAAACCTGGTTTTTCGGCCGGATCCGCAGTCCCGGTGGGGGCCTTGGGCGGCTTCAAAGGGGCGCAAGATTACCCCAGAAGGGGGAAATTGGCAACCGGAGGCTAACCGGGGCGCCCGCCGGGTGTGTAGACGGGGCCGGGGAAGGCGGTGACCTTGTCGCCGAGGTCGCTGATGCGGGCCGGGCCTTCCTTTTCCACTTCGTCGATGCGGATGATGGCATGCATGGGGACGTAGCTGCGCTTCACGCCCTCGAACTCGCCCTTGAGCCGTTCCTCGGCGGGGTCGACCACCACGCTGGTGCGCTCGCCGAAGACCAGCTCTTCCACGACCACGAAGCCGTAGAGTTCGGCCTGGTAGACCTGGCGGGCGAAGACCTCGTAGACCTGGCCCTGGTTGAGGAAACTGACCCTGTAGAGACGCTTGGCTTTGGGCATGACGGCAAGATCCTGACCAACAGGCTGATTCGGGCGAATATTATGACAAGGTTATGTACCTCGGGTACACTAGGCGGCTGTCACGAGCGCCTGCAATCTCAGCCATGCCCCAGACGCAATCCGAACTGCTGGAACAACTGAGCCGGAACAGCACCCCCTACCACGACCCGCTGACGCGCGTGGCCTGGGACAAGCTGAGCCTGGACGAGTTCTGGCTGCCCGAGGAGGCGCTGACGCTGTATGGCCTGCCCGAGTACGACGGGCTGACCCACGAGCAGAAGCTCGCCCTCTCCCACTACGAATTCCTCAACTTCATCGAGGGCGCCCTCTGGCTGGAGAGCATCTTCATGGAGCGCATCAGCCGCTCGATGGCCCACCTGGGCGGCAATCTCGGCCGGGCCATCTACCGCCTGCACGAACTGCGCGAGGAGGCGGGCCACAGCCTGATGTTCCTGGAGCTGATCCGCCGCTCCAAGCTGCCGGCCCCCCGCTCGGCCTTTAACCGGCTGAACCTGGCCAACCTGCTCGGCCGGCACGCCCCCTTCGACTCGGCCGCCTTCTGGATCGCCGTGCTGATCGGCGAGGAAGTGCCGGACCGCATGAACCGCCTGATCCGCAAGCACCGCGACGGCATCTGCCCGACCTGCTACGACATGATCACGGTGCACATCATCGACGAGGCACGCCACATCGCCCATGCCCGCGAGAGCCTGGAAGGCCAGATCAGCGAGCTGTCCGCCTGGCAGAAGCGCCTTTACCGGCCGGTGATGAACCGGGTGTTCCGTCAGTTCGTGCACGCCTTCTACTTCCCGGGCCCGAAGGTCTACGAGCTGGCCGGCCTCACCCCGGGCAAGGAATGGGCGAAACTCGCCCGCCACAACCCCGCCCGCATCCAGTTCGTGGACGAGTGCGTCTCCTCCGCCCTGCGCCTCCTGCGCCAGCACGGCCTGCACCTGAACTGGCGCTAGTCGCCGGCGGATGGCAGGCATGGGCCCGCCCTATGCTCCCCCGTTATCTCGCCGAGCATCGCAGCGGAAGACGGACAGGCCCGAAGGGTTGCGCGCAGGACGCGCGCAATTCCGCAGTCGGGCCAGGAAGGCCCGTCTGCGGAACCCCGTCTGGAGCGAGA
>JAJLKJ010000047.1:0-17837 GCA_033839185.1 Gammaproteobacteria bacterium | reverse complement strand
CTCTGTGATCTCTGTGATCTCTGTGTCCTCTGTGGCGCCTAGACTTGCGCCTAACGCCTAACGCCTAACGCCTAACGCCTAACGCCTAACGCCAAGGTCACAGCCCGGACAGTACCTCGGCGGCGGCCGCGATGGTCGCGTCCAGGTCGGCGTCGCTGTGGGCGCTGGAGACGAAGCCGGCCTCGAAGGCCGAGGGGGCGAGGTACACGCCGCGTTCGAGCATGCCGTGGAAGAACAGCTTGAAGCGGTCGAGGTTGCAGTTGGTCACCTGGTAGAAGTCCGTCACCGTCGCCCCGTCGGTGAAGAAAAGGCCGAACATGCCGCCCACCTGGTTGCTGGTCATGGGGATGCCGGCCGCGCGCGCCTTCGCCACGATGCCATCCACCAGACGGGTGGTCTTCTCCGTCAGGTCCTCGTAGAAACCCTTTTCACTGATGATGCCCAGCGTGGTCAGGCCCGCGGCCATGGCGATCGGGTTGCCCGAGAGCGTACCGGCCTGGTAGACCGGACCGAGCGGGGCGAGCTGTTCCATGATCTCGCGCTTGCCGCCGAAGGCGCCCACCGGCATGCCGCCGCCGATGATCTTGCCGAGCGTGGTGAGGTCGGGGGTGACGCCGTACACGGCCTGGGCGCCGCCCAGGGCGACGCGAAAGCCCGTCATCACCTCGTCGAAGATCAGCACGCTGCCGTACTCGTCGCAGATCGCGCGCAGTCCTTCCAGAAAGCCCGGCACCGGGGGGATGCAGTTCATGTTGCCCGCCACCGGTTCGACGATGATGCAGGCCACCTGGTGACCGATGTGCTCGAAGGCCTCGCGCACCTCGTCCAGCTTGTTGTAGGTGAGCGTGATGGTGTGCTCGGCCAGCGCCACCGGCACGCCGGGGGAGTTGGGCACGCCCAGGGTCAGCGCCCCGGAACCGGCCTTCACCAGCAGCGAGTCGCCGTGGCCGTGGTAGCAGCCCTCGAACTTCACGATCTTGTCGCGCCCGGTGTAGCCGCGCGCCAGGCGGATGGCGCTCATGGTCGCCTCGGTGCCGGAGTTGACCATGCGGGTCATCTCCATGGACGGCATGATGCGCGCGATGGCCTCGGCCATCTCGATCTCGATCTTCGTCGGTGCGCCGTAGCTCAGGCCTCGGTCCACCGCCGCCTTCACCGCCGCCAGCACCTTGGGGTGCGCGTGGCCGGCGATCATCGGCCCCCAGGAGCCGACGTAGTCGATGTAGCACCGGCCATCGACGTCGAAGAGATAGGCGCCCTCGGCGCGCTCGATGAAGACGGGCTCGCCGCCCACGCCCTTGAAGGCGCGCACGGGGGAATTGACGCCGCCCGGGATGTGCTCCTGGGCCTCGACGAAGAGCTGGTGGGACTGACTCATGCCTGCTCCGATCCGGTTGTTTGGGAAGGCCCAACAGTCTACACGATTTGCCCCGGTGTGCAGGCGGGCGCGAGCCGGTGACAGGCCCTCGCGGGGTGCTCAGTCGTCGGGGAAGAGCGCCTGGATCCCGCGGGTGGCGGCCTCCGGATCGGCCTGGGCGAACACCCCGCTGATCACGGCGAGCAGGTTGGCACCGGCCGCGATGACTGCGGCGGCATTGTCCGCCTCGATGCCGCCGATGGCGCAGATCGGCACCGTTAGCGTGCGGCGCGCCTCGCGGATCAGGTCCAGCGAGGCGCGTGGGGCGTCGGGCTTGGTGGGCGAGGGGAAGAGGGCGCCGAAGGCGACGTAGTCCGCGCCCCCGGCCTCGGCGGTGCGGGCCAGTGTCAGCGAGTCGTGGCAGGTGATGCCGATGATGGCATCCGGTCCCAGCTGCTCGCGGGCGGCGGCGAGGGCGGTGTCCTGCTGCCCGAGGTGCACCCCGTGGGCACCGGCGGCGGTGGCCAGGGCGATGTCGTCGTTGATCAGCAGCAGGGCACCGTGGGCCTCGCACAGGTCGCGCAGGGCGCGTGCCTCGCGCAGGCGGCGTTCGCCGTCGGTGGACTTGTCGCGGTACTGCAGGATGCGGGCACCACCGCGCAGCACGGCCTCGACCTGTGCCGCCAGTCGGTGGGGGGGCGTCAGCGCGGCATCGGTGATGGCGTAGACCCCGGTCAGCCGGTGCTTGCTCACGCCTCGTCCTCGGCCCAGAACAGGCGATTGGGCAGCAGCTGCCCCATGCCCAGGCGGTAGCCGTGGGCGAGGCTCTGCCAGGTGTATTCCTGGGCCTCGTGGATGGCGGAAAAGGGCTCCTGACCCTGGGCCAGCAGCCCGGCGATGGCCGAGGCCAGGGTGCAGCCCGAGCCGTGGTAGCTGCCGTCCAGGCGTTCCCAGGTGAAGTGCTCCGGCGGGCGGCCCTGGACATGCAGGGTGTTTCGCACCTGCGGCGTCTGCTCGTGGGTGCCGGTGACGAGCACGAGACCGGCACCCTGGTCGAGCAGGGCGCTGGCGCAGGCGTCCAGGGTGTCGGCACCCGGGGCGAGGCGGCGGGCCTCCAGGGAATTGGGCGTGATCACGGTGGCCTGCGGCACCAGCAGGGTGCGCATGGCATCGAGCATGGCGTCGTCGCTCAGCTCGGTGCCGCCGCCGGCCGCGAGTATCGGGTCGAGCACCACGGGCAGTTCGGGGTAGTCGGTGAGCAGGGTGTGCACGGCCTGGATGATCTCCACCGAGCCCAGCAGGCCGAGCTTGACGGCGTGCACCGGCATGTCTTCCAGCACGGCGCGGGCCTGTGCCACCACCAGGCTGGCGGGCATCGCCTCCACCAGTTTCACGTCATGGGTGTCCTGCACGGTGACGGCCGCCACCACCGGGCAGGCGTGGCAGCCCATGCTGGTGATGGCCTCGATGTCGGCCTGCAGGCCGGCGCCGCCGGTGGGGTCGACGCCGGCGATGCTGAGGACGACGGGGATGGAGTGCGGGTTCACGTTCGTCTCGCGGGGTGGTGATTCGTTTCCTAGAGTGTATCATCGCTGCGGCGACTCACCCGGGGGGTGAGCCCGCTCACTCAACTCAAAGCCAAAACTCAAACCTTGCGCGTATCGATCATGAAACAGTACATGTGCGTCATCTGCGGCTACATCTACGACGAGGCGAAGGGCGACCCGGAGCACGGGATCCCGCCGGGGACGAAATGGGAGGACGTGCCGATCAACTGGACCTGCCCGGAATGCGGCGCGAGCAAGGAAGACTTCGAGATGGTGGAGATCTGAGTCTCTTCAGATCGTCCCGGCCACCCGCGCCAGCCAGTCGGTGCGGGCCGAGAGCTCCAGCGAGCAGGTCCACTTGTAGGCCAGGTTGAGCCCCTCGGCCGCCGCATACACGCCATGGCCGCGCACGACCACCACCGGGTGCGCGGCCAGTACCGGCGGCACCTTCACCGGGGCCTCGTCGAAGTAGTGCGCATAGTCGATGCTGATCACGGGGATCGCGTCGAAGTAGTACTGGCCTTCGAAGTCCACGGGGCGGTAGTCCTCGCCATTCATCGTCAGCGCGATGGTATGGGCGCCGTGCGAATGCATCACCGCACCGAGCGCGGGGTTCAGCCGGTAGGTCGCCTGATGCAGCGCAGCGTCGCTGCTCGCGCCTGCCGGGATGGCGCCGTCCACCGGGCAGGACACCAGATCCCCGGCGGCCAGCGTGTCCGCGCAGGCGCCGGTGGGCGTCACCCAGAAACGGTCGCCGTCGCGCACCGAGAGGTTGCCGGAGTGGGAGTCGTTGTAGCCGTACTGGCGCAGCCAGCGGTAATGCCGGATGAGGTCGTCGCGCGGGTCCATGCAGCGATGTTACCGCCCACCCCGGCAATGGCAAGGCCCGCATGAATCCCTCACCATCACAGGACGTCCCGTGACCCCCCACGCCCCGCTCTCCCATCGCGGCGTCTGGGCCCTGGCCCTGCCCATGATCCTCTCCGGTATCTCCCAGCCGCTGCTGGGGCTGGTGGACACCGCCGTGGTTGGCCACCTGCCGGACGCGCGCTACCTCGGAGGGGTGGCGGTGGGCGCCATGCTGGTGCAGTTCGTGTTCTGGCAGTTCGGCTTCCTGCGCATGAGCACCACGGGCTTCGCCGCCCAGGCCCTGGGACGGGAGGACGGTGACGAGCTGCGCGCGGTGCTCGGACGCGCCCTGCTGGCGGGCCTCGCGTTGGCGCTGCTCATCCTGTTGCTGCAGGCGCCGTTGCTGCAGGCCGCGCTCGCCCTGGTGGGGGCGGGCGAGACGGTCACCCCCGAGGCCCAGCGCTACGTCGACATCCGCATCTGGGCCGCCCCCGCCGCGCTGGCCAACTATGCCTTCATCGGCTGGTTCATCGGCCTGCACCGCACCCGCTCGGTGCTGGTGCTGGTGGTGGTGATGAACCTCGCCAATATCGCGCTGGATCTCCTGTTCGTGGTGGGGCTCGGCTACCGCAGCGGCGGCGTGGCCCTGGCCTCGCTGCTGGCCGAGTACCTGGGGCTCGCGGTCGCCATCGGGCTCGCCCTGCGGCTGCTGCGCGCGCATCCCGGGCGCTGGCGGCGGTACCTGCTCGTCGACCGCACCGCGCTCCTGGCCCTGTTTCGCGTCAACCGCGACATCTTCCTGCGTACCCTGGGACTGCTGTTTGCCTTTGCCTTCTTCACCGTGCAGGGCGCGCGGCTGGGCGAGCTCACGGTGGCGGCCAACGCCGTGCTCATGAACTTCCAGTCCTTCACGGCCTACGCCCTGGACGGCTTCGCCCACGCGGCCGAGGCCCTGGTCGGGCGCACCGTTGGCCGGCGTGACCCTGCGGCCTTCCGGCGGGCGGTACGGCTGGCCGGGCTCTGGTCCTTCGTGGCGGCGGCCGGGTTCGCGCTCGTCTACCTGCTGGCGGGGCCAGCCATCATCCGCCTGCTCACCGACCTTCCCCTGGTGCGCGAGACCGCGATGGCCTACCTGCCCTGGCTGGTGCTCACCCCGCTGGTGTCGGTCTGGGCCTTTCTGCTCGACGGGGTGTTCATCGGCGCCACCCGCGCCCGCGAGATGCGCAATGCCATGCTGGTCTCGGTGTTTATGATCTACCTGCCTTCGTGGTACCTTTTGCGGCCTTTTGACAATCACGGCCTGTGGCTGGCGCTGCTGCTGTTCCTCGCGGCGCGCGGGCTCACGCTGTACTGGATCTACCGCCGGCAGGCGCTCGCCCACTGGTTCGAGCCCGCCCCGGCGCAACCCACGGGTCAGGCATGAGCGATTACATCGAGTTCCTCGCCGCGCAGGCGAAGCAGGACAACGTCCCCGTCACCCCCGAGCTGGATGCGGCCCTGGCCGCGCTGGATACCGAGTTCGAGGCCCTCGCCCCGCAGCTCGAGGTCGAGCATGTCGGCCCGGGCATCGGCATGGCCGACATGAAGGCCGAGCACGTCTTCAAGCTGGTGGTGCGCTATCACGTCTGGGATGTCTTCAAGGAAGGCTGGGGGCTCAAGGTCTGCGATGCCCTGCCCAACAGCGACCTGCGCCCGATGTGGCCGGTGCAGGGGGTGAACCGCCTGCGCAAGAAGCAGCTGGTGCAGGCCCTGCCCGAGTTCTTCGCCGGTTACGCCGAGGCGGTCAGGGCCGCCGGCAAGGCCGACGCCGAGGCCGGCCGGCGCGTCCTGGCGATGGCGGCCTCCTTCGCCGGCTAGGGCAGGTACTTCTCGCAGGGGAGGTGTCCCTCCCCTGGTCTCATCCCCTCACGCCTCCCCCTCAGAAGCGCAGCGACATCTGGTGCCAGCCTCGCTCGCCGGCGATCCCGGTGAGCGTGACGTCGGCGTCCACCGCCACCGGGTGGTCGACGCGTTCGAGCAGGGGGAGGTCGTTGTGCGAGTCACTGTAGAAGTGGCTGCCCGTCAGCGTTTCACCGTGCTCGGCCAGCCAGGCCTCCAGGCGCCTGACCTTGCCGGTCTGGAAGCAGGGGATGCCGGCGATCTCGCCGGTGTAGCGTCCGTCACGGAATTCCGGGTCGGTGGCCAGCAGGTGATCGACCCCGAGTTCCGCCGCGATGGGCTCGGTGACGAAGCGGTTGGTGGCGGTGATGATCATCAGGGTCTCGCCGCGCTCGCGGTGGTGCGCCAACAGCTCGCGGGCCTTGGGCAGGATGATGGGCGCGATCTGCTCGCGCATGAAGTCCTCGCGCCAGGCCAGCAGGTCCTCCAGCCGGTTCTCCGCCAGGGGGCGGAAGGCGAAGCGGGCGAATTCGTGGATATCGAGGGTGCCGGCCTTGTACTGCTCGTAGAAGCTTCGGTTGGCCTGCTCGTAGGTCTCGCCGTCGACGATGCCCCGGCGTACCAGGAACTGGCCCCATTCGTAGTCGCTGTCGCCGGCCAGCAGGGTGTTGTCGAGATCGAAAATTGCCAGGCTCACACCAGGTCTCCGGGGGTTGGGAAAGGCCGCCATTGTACCGGTTCGCCCGCCGCGGGCCACATTTGCCGGATGGCGGCGGTTGTGGAACAATCGAAACCAGTATGATGAGGAAAACCACCGGGGCGGCCTTCGCAAGTGATTGATTCAGAAGGATATCGCGCCAACGTTGGCATCATCCTTTGCAACGCGGAAGGTCGGGTGTTCTGGGCCAAGCGCATCGGTCAGGATTCCTGGCAGTTTCCGCAGGGGGGCATCCGCGAGAGTGAGTCGCCGGAACAGGCGCTTTATCGTGAGCTCCGTGAGGAGACCGGCCTGGAGCCGGAACACGTGGAGATCATCGGCAGTACGCGCAAGTGGTTGCGCTACCGCCTGCCCAAGCACCTGATCCGGCGCCGGGCCCGCCCGCTGTGCATCGGCCAGAAACAACGTTGGTTTCTGCTGCGTTTCGTCGGCGACGAGGCGGCCGTGCGTCTGGATGCCTGCCCGCACCCGGAATTCGACGGCTGGTGCTGGGTGGATTACTGGCGCCCGGCGCGCGAGGTGATCTTCTTCAAGCGCCAGGTCTATACCCGTGCCCTGCAGGAACTGGCGCCGTTGCTGTTTCCCGAGGGCACTTCCGTCGAACAGGTCCCGCTGCCCGAGCGTCGCTCGCGCTAGGCGAGCTCGGCGGTCAAGCGAGTCGGGCAATCCCTCCCTTCCACGGACGGGCCCGGCTTCCCCGGTCGGACTATATGGAGAGTGCGTTTTAATCGCATGCTGGATACCCTGCGTCGCATCGTTCAAGAGGTGAACGGGGCCGAGGACCTCGGTCAGGCCCTGGACATCATCGTGGCCCGCGTGAAGGCGGCCCTGTCGGTGGACGTGTGTTCCATCTACCTGACCATGCCCGAGCGCGAGCAGCTGGTGCTCATGGCCACCCAGGGCCTGAATGCCAGTGCCGTGCTGCAGGTGCGCCTGGACTACAGCGAGGGCCTGGTCGGCCTAGTCGCGCAGCGCGCCGAGCCGGTGAACATCGACGATGCCCCGCGACATCCCCGCTTCAAGTATTTCCCGGAGACTGGCGAGGAGCGCTACCACGCCTTCCTCGGCGTGCCGATCATCCACCAGCGCCGCATGCTCGGCGTACTGGTCGTCCAGCATCACGACGAGGTGCGCTTCGACGAGGACCACGTCTCCTTCCTGGTGACCCTGGCCGCCCAGCTGGCCGGCGCCATCAGCCACGCCGAGATCAGCGGCGGCATCCTGCGCATGCGCGACCAGCAGCTGCACGACGACCTGTTCGTGGCGGGTGTGGCGGGTTCGCCCGGCGTCGGCATCGGCGAGGCGGTGGTGGTGTATTCGCTGGCCGACCTGGACGGCGTGCCGGATCGCACCCCCGTCTCCACGGCCGACGAGCAGCGCCATTTCATGGAGGCGGTGCATCGCGTCCAGCAGGACATGATCGAGCTGAAGGAGCGCATGGGTGGCCTGCTGCCCGCCGAGGAGCGCGTGCTGTTCGATGCCTATGTGATGATGCTCGGCAGCGACAGCCTGGTGCAGCGCACCATCGAGCGCATCAACGAGGGCAACTGGGCGCCGGGTGCCCTGCGCGAGACCGTGCGCGAATACGCGCGCATGTTCGAGGAGATGGACGACCCCTACCTGCGCGAGCGCGCCACCGACCTGCGCGACATCGGCCGGCGCATCCTCACCTGTCTGCAGTCCGATGGCGAGAGCGAGCGTCGCATCCCGGAGCGGGCGGTGCTGGTCGGCGAGGACGTCACCGCCACCCAGCTCGCGGAGATACCCCCGGAGAACCTGGTCGGCGTGGTCTCCGCGCGCGGTTCGGGCTCCTCGCACGTGGCTATCCTCGCCCGCGCCATGGGCGTGCCGGCGGTGATGGGCCTGAGCGATCTGCCGGTAGGGCGCCTGGACGGGCGCGAGGTGGTGGTGGACGGTTACATGGGACGCGTCTACGTGCAGCCCAACCCCATGGTGCTGCGCGAGTTCGAGCGTCTCGCCGAGGAGGAGCGCGAGCTCTCCGAGGGACTCAACGAGATCGCCAACGAGCCGGCCGTGACCCGCGATGGCCTGCACGTGCCCATCTACGTCAACAGCGGGCTCATCTCCGACCTCACGCCCTCGGCGGACTCCGGTGCGGAGGGCATCGGCCTGTACCGCACCGAGGTGCCCTTCATGCTGCGCGAGCGCTTCCCCGGCGAGGAGGAGCAGTTCGGCATCTATCGCACGGTGCTCGAGGCCTTCGCCCCGCGCCCCGTCACGCTGCGCACCCTGGACGTCGGCGGCGACAAGGCACTGCCGTATTTCCCCGTCCAGGAAGACAACCCCTTTCTCGGCTGGCGCGGTATCCGCATCACCCTGGATCATCCCGAGATCTTCCTCTCCCAGGTGCGGGCAATGATGCGGGCCAGCCAGGGCTTCAACAACCTGCAGGTGTTGTTGCCCATGATCTCCTCGCTGAGCGAGCTGATGGAGTCACAGGTCCTGATCGAGCGTGCGCGCCAGGAGCTGCTGGACGACGGGGTGCTCGTGGAGATGCCCAAGGTGGGGGTGATGATCGAGGTGCCCTCGGCGGTGTATATCGCCGACATGCTGGCGCGCCGCGTCGATTTCCTCAGCATCGGCACCAATGACCTGGTGCAGTATCTGCTGGCCGTGGACCGCAACAACGCCCGCGTCGCCGACCTCTACCACCACCTGCACCCGGCCGTGCTGCGTGCCCTGGTCCAGGTGGTGAACGCCGCCCATGGGGCCGGCAAACCCATCAGCGTCTGCGGCGAGATGGCCGCCGACCCCGAGGCCGTGCTGCTGTTGCTGGGGATGGGGGTGGACAGCCTGAGCGTCTCGGTGGCCACCATGCCGCGGGTGAAGTGGGTGGTGCGCTCCTTCGAGCACGAACGCGCCCGCGACCTCCTGGCCCAGGCCCTGCAGATGGAAGACCCGGGTGCGATTCGCGCCATGCTCAACAATGCCCTGGTCGAGGCCGGCCTGGGGGGGCTGGTGCGCGCCGGGAAAATCTAGGTGCGGGCCCGTGCTCTGCGCCTGCGCCAGCGAGAGATCCATAATCCGACACCGGTTGCAGCCAGAAGCAACGCCAGTATGCCGGCCAGATCAACGACCAGGACACCCGTCGTACCCGCCAGGCGGCCACTGTGGAGATCCTGCAGAACACGCTCGATGCTCAGGACGTGATTGCGATAATGTCGGACGATCTCGGCCTGAAGATCGAGTGGCAATGGCTGGGGTGTCTGCCATCGCTGGTTTCCGGTCTCTCCCGCTCTATCCCAATTGAGTAAATCGTGTGTGCTGTAAGCGCCCGTTTCGGCAAGGACCGTGAGAGGGGCTTGCGTATTCCGTGCCAGGGCGATCACTGGTGCGGGTGTGGCCACGGTGTCGATCCGTTCGCCTTCGCTTGTAACCAGAAGGACCGTGTCGCGGGTGCATATTGCCACCCAATCGGACGTGTATCGTAATCCGACCAGAGTCGAGTAATGGCCGTGCAGGGGGCGGTTGTCGAGGTACAGGGTTGTGCCGATCTGGCTCACCCAGTGGTCGGCGTCAGTGAATGACGTATCGATCACGGGAGAGGAGATGCCATACCAGTCCAGTAGCTGCTCGTTCTCCACAAACCGGTTGTCCAGATCGAGTTGATGGCCATGATTGAGCAGCATGCCGGTGATGGCGAGCTCGAAAAGCAAGGCGGCGGCTAACAGGCCGGCGGTGCGATGCAACTTGGACAGGTGGCGCATACGGCGTGGGCTAAGGTTTTCGCGTGATGTGGTCATGCAGCAAAAGTGCAGTCTCGGTCATCTGTGTGACCGCCCGTACGGACAGCGTTGCCCCTGAAATGCCATCGATCGGGCGGTCGAGTCGCGTCGCCTCATCCAGCGAAGCCCCGATGAACTGTCCGGTGAAAAACTCGTGGCGCACCTCCCAACCGCGACTTTCCCGATAGATCAGTACCTTGATCTTTTCGATCCGGCCATCATTGACCACGATTCCCAGAGTGATGGGTTCTTCTTTGCCGATGGCTTCGAGAACCCATGCTGAGCGCTGTCCTTCGAGCCAATACGGAATACGCAATTGTCGAACAGGCTGTCCTGTCTTCTGCGCTAGCCATTGTTTCATTCCTCTATCGAGCCAGATGGCGGACCGGTCGGGCGGGTGGCCTGCAAAGGTGGCGTTGATGAACGATTCCGGGGTCTGGTAAACGCCACGCCCCATGGCGATCCCTGGTGGCAGCAAGAGGGCGACAATAATCGACAAGAGCGCCCGCACGATCCACCGTGGCGAGTGGCGCGAAGGCATGAAAAGGGAGGCGCGCGAGCGCCTCCGGTTGGTGTTGTCCAGCATCAGAACTGGTACCCGATAGCAAGGTTGAAGCCGTCGCTTGCCTTGCTCGAGTCGTCGTGATCCTGATTCTGGTAATCGAATTTCAGGACTACATTCTCCTGCGGCCAGTAATTCAGGCCGATACTGTCCTGGGTGAATTCGTTTGCGTCCACCGACGAAGTATTCCAGACGTCATGGCGAACAAAGGCCCCGAGCTTCGGGTTAAGCAGGTAAGAGCCTTCCAGGTAGTAGCCTGTCTGTTCATCTTTTTGCGCCGCCGCTATGGCATCGCCATCGATATCCCAGCGTGCATACAGTGCACGTACCCCAAACGGCCCACGATTCCAGATCGCATGGGATTCGAGCAGGGTGGCGCTGTCCGCCCCGTCCCCGCTCACCTGGCTGATGTCATCCTGGTACTGGGCGCTGACGGCGAGTTCGAGACCGCGGATGCCTGTATAGCGCAGGCGCGCAGTGCCGGCGAGGTTGTTGGCATTGGCTTCGCTGACTTTCTGCCGGGCGCTGCGAATGCTGAAGGCGCTGGCGCCGGTTGTTGGCATCTGAAGGCCCGAATGCAGGGCGGCGTCGTAGCTGAAGCCACTGTTCGCGAGGCGGCCGGTCAGCATGGCCCCGCCTTCCCACCAGGTGGTCGGGATGATGTTCTTTTCTACCGGGTTGCGCTCGACGCCATAGAAGGTGGTCGGTTCATGCGTGTCATTCAGAATGCCGACGGGCAGCAGGAAAACGCCGCCTCGTGCTGCAGTTTGCGGGTTCAGGTCGAACTCCACATACGCCTGTTCGAGTTCCACTTCCCCGTTCTGACCTTCGCCTGCAATGCTGTGTTCGACCTCGAGTTCAGACACGAAGCGGGTACGTTCATCAAATGCGTGACCGAAGAACAGGACGAAGCGGTGCAGGTCCATCTCTTTGGTTTGCGCGCTGCCGTCATCCGTTTCGAGGTTGTTGTAATGCAGCTCGCCGTATCCACCGATGGTCGTGCGTGAGGGGACGCCGGAATTGGCCTCGACGGCATCTGCCGTCGCAGCGACCTGCTGCCTGAGTTCGACGATCTCCGACTGGAGTTGCTCGATACGCTGGTCCGTGTCCTCGGCCGCATGTGCACCGCTCATCGCGAGGAGTACGGCGCTGCCCGTGATGCCCAGAAGGGTGTTTCTCATGAATGTCTCCCTGTAGATGTTCATGTTGTTGATGGGTCGGGTTTGTCGCGACGGGCAGGAAGATACGCTAGTAATAATCTAAATGCAAATCATTATCATTATGATCTTTGAGGCAAGGAGGCTGAGCGCCCAGGATGGGGCGACACGCATATGCTCAAGGGAGGGACAGCCGCGCGAATCGCGCGGCTGAAACGGTCAGCGCGAGGTTTTACGCAGTTGCTGGCTGATTGCGAAGGCGACGAATACCACTAGAAGCAAGCCCATGCCAATCAGGGCTGGCCCGATTGCTTGAGTGACCACCGCCAGCACGATACCCACCAGCATGAACACCGGGATCTCGTTGAACCAGCGATACCACTGATGCCCGTGGCGGTTGCGGTCGTCGCGGAAGTACCCCAGCAGGACGCCGCACCAGATGTGGTAGGCGATGAGCAGTACCACCAGCAGCAGCTTCAGATGCATCCAGCCGGCGGCGTAGGCGGCGGGATTCATGCCGATCATCCACAGGCCGAGCACGACGGTGATGACGGCGCCCGGGGTCATGATGCCCCAGAAGAGCTTGCGCTCCATCACCTTGAAGCGTTCGCGGCCCGGGATGTCCGTGCACATCGCATGGTAGACGAACAGTCGGGGCAGATAGAACAGGCCGGCGAACCAGGTCACCATGAAGATGACGTGCACGGCCTTGATGACGAGGAAACTCATGCCGGTTTTTCCTCCAGCATCCTGCGAATGTTGTTCTCGACGAGATCCATATCGAATTCCCCGAGCTTCTTGTAGATGATGCGCCCGCGCGTGTCGATGAGGAAGGTGGTGGGGGTCAGGCGCACGTCGCCAAAGGCCATGGCCGCCGACGAATCGAGGTCCAGGGCGATGGTGTAGGGCAGCTGGCGCTGGTTGCGCATGGCCAGCACCTGATTGGGCGGGTCATAGGCCATGGCCACGCCGATGACCTCCAGCCCCTGTGCATGGTAACGCTCGTAGAGCTCGACCAGATGGGGCATTTCCTTCACGCAGCCGGGGCAGGTGGTGGCCCAGAAGGTGAGTAGCACGGGTTGTCCCTCGAGGTCACCCAGCGCGACGGTCTCGCCGTCCAGCGTCTTGAGTTCCACCTGCGGCGCGGGGGCGAGCCCGGGTTCGGCAGTCAGCCAGAATCCGATGCCGCCGCCGACGAGCAGCAGCGCGAACAGGCCGATGAGTATGTCCTTGGTCTTCATGTCGTTGGTCTGTCTCGGTTGGGTCGGTGCAGTCTAGCCCGATTGCCCGGGCATGCAAATCTGACCGCGCCGCCGCCTCAAGATTCACAGCCGGTAGGCGGCCTCCACCTGCTCGCGGGTGAGGATGCCGTAGATGCGCGTTATGCCGGGTGCGATCTGGCGCTCCACATACAGGGCCTCCATGCCGCTGTCGGCCAGTTGCCGGCGGGCCTGTTCCATATCGGCCTCGCGATAGATGGCCGCCACCTGCCGCCGTTCGGCGGGGATCTTCAGCAGGTCCAGCTCCTCGTACTCGCTTTCCTCGCCGGCGCGCAGCAGGTCCACCGCGGGCAGCAGGGCCACCGGCCGATGTTCCTCGTCGTCCACCAGCACCCAGCGCGGCTCGCTGGCCAGCAGATCCTTGATGTTTGTGCGCGGGATGCGCTTGTCGGCACGCACGAAGCTGCGCTCCATGACACTGGCCACGCCGATGCGGCGCAGGGCCGCCATGATCGGGTCGTTGCGGTAGTCCATGCCGCGGGCATGCAGCAGGGCGCGGAAGATGGAGGGGGTGCGGAACAGCTCCGAGCTGGTGAGTCCGGCCATGACGATGGCCAGCATGCCGGGGAAGATGATGCCCGGGTGGCCGGTGAGCTCCATCATGGCCGTCAGCGCCGCCAGCGGCGCCTGGAGTGTCGCCCCCATCATGGCGCCCAGGCCGAGCAGGGCGTAAAAGCCCACGCCCGAGGAGTTGTCGGGGGAGATGAGGGTGGCGATCACGCCGAGCACCCCGCCGAGCATGGCGCCCATGATCAGCGTGGGCCCCACCACGCCGCCGGGGATGCCGAGCGCCACGGCCGAGGACGTGGCCAGCAGCTTGAAGACCGCCACCCCGAACAGTACGCCGATCCCCAGCTCCCCCAGCAGGGCGGCGTTGACGCTGTCATAGCCAATGCTCATGACCTCGGGAAAGGCCAGGGCGCAGAGGCCGACGATGACGCCGGCCAGGGTGGTGCGCAGCAGGAAGTCCCGTTCGCGGAAGTAGTCGGCGGTGCGGCGCGTGAGCTGGATGAACCCGGAGGAGAAGGCACCGACGACGACCCCGAGCAGCAGGATGTAGGGCAGCTCCAGCAGCGAGCGGAGTTCCGGTACGGGAATGCTGAAGACCGGGTCGGCGCCAAACACGGCCACCGAGATCGAGGTGGCGGCCACGGCCGAGAGGATGACGGGCATGAAGCTCGCCAGCGAATAGTCCATCATCACCACCTCGAGGGCGAAGATCACTCCGGCCAGCGGCGTGTTGAAGGAGGCCGCGATGGAGGCGGAGGTGCCGCAGCCGACCAGGGTGCGCAGGGTGTTGTTGGGCAGGCCGAGGCGCTGCCCCAACAGGCTGCCGCTGGCGGCGCCCAGGTGCACGCCCGGGCCCTCGCGCCCCACGGACTGGCCGCTGATGATGGCGATGGCCCCGCCCGCGAACTGCAGCAGGAGCCCACGCAGCGAGAGGTAGCCCTGGTGGTAGGCGAGGCGTTCCATGACGTGGACGATGCCCACGACGTACCGCCCCCTGGCGGCGAGTTTGAAGAGTATGCCGATGGCCACGCCGCCGGCCACGGGCAGGGCGAACCGGGCCCAGAGCGGCAGGGCCTCGTAGGCCTCTATGTCGCCGCCGGGCAGGAAGCCCGCCTGCGCGGATTCGATCAGCCAGCGGAAGGCGACGATCACCCCGCCGGCCAGCAGCCCGGTCAGGGTGCCGAGTACCGAGAGCTGCAACAGGGCGTCGGGGCGGGAGAGATGCAGGCGCAGGTTTTCCAGCGCCACGTCGAGGTGGCGACGGCCAGGCAGAAGGCGGTGGCGACGCGGCATGAGGGCATTATGCCAAAGCTGCGGCATTCGGGCAGGCCGATTCGCGTTGTGATACCGTGCCGTTTCGCCGCCAGCCCTTAGTCGTTATGATTGGCGGCACTTTTCAGGCAGTGAATCGTAAGAGGTGTGTAGTGTGATCAAGGTCGGCGTCGTCGGGGCAACGGGGTATACCGGTGTCGAATTGCTGCGTCTGCTGGTGCGTCATCCGCAGGTCGAGGTGAAATGCGTGACCTCTCGTGGCGAGGCCGGCACGCGCGTGGATGCCATGTTCCCCAACCTGCGCGGTTTCATCGACCTCGAGTTCATCGAACCCGATGCCGCCCCGCTGGCCGAATGCGATCTGGTCTTCTTCGCCACGCCCAACGGCACCGCCATGCAGAGTGTGCCGGCCCTGGTCCAGGCGGGTGTCCGGGTGATCGATCTCGCCGCCGATTTCCGGCTCCGTGATGCGGCCGAATGGGGCGAGTGGTACGGCATGGCGCATGCCTGTCCCGATCTGTTGGCCGAGGCGGTGTACGGCCTGCCGGAAATCAATCGCGAGGCCATCCGCAGCGCGCGCGTGGTGGCCAATCCCGGTTGTTATCCCACCGCCGTCACGCTCGGTTTCCTGCCGCTGATCGAGAGCGGACTGGTCTCGCGCGCAGCGCTCATTGCCGATGCCAAGTCGGGGGTGAGCGGGGCCGGGCGCAAGGCGCAGGTCGGCACGCTGTTCTCCGAGGCGGACGAGAACTTCAAGGCCTACGGGGTGGCTGGGCACCGGCACCTGCCGGAGATCCGGCAGACGCTCACCACCGTGGCCGGCGAATCGGTGGGTCTCACCTTCGTGCCGCATCTCGTGCCCATGGTGCGGGGCATCCATGCCACCCTCTATGGCACGCTGCGCGGGGAGGCCGACCTGCAGGCCCTGTTCGAACAGCGCTACGCGGAGGAGCCCTTCGTCGACGTGCTGCCGGCCGGCAGTCATCCCGAAACGCGCACGGTGCGGGGTGTGAACACCTGCCGCATCGCGGTGCACCGGCCACAGGGCGGGGACACGGCAGTGGTTCTTTCCGTAATTGATAACCTCGTCAAGGGCGCGGCCGGCCAGGCCGTCCATAATATGAACCTCATGTTCGGCCTGGACGAGGCCCTGGGGCTCGATGTGCCGGCCCTGTTGCCCTAGCGTGGCGCTGCGATGAGCCTGTTCGATCTGTTCAAGCGTCACGACGGGCCGGGATACCGGTTGCATCACCATGACCCGCTGAAGAAGCGGCTCAAGGCGTTTCTGGTCCTGGCGCTGCTCGCCGGCAGTGGCTGGGGGCTTTATCAGTACGGCTATCTGAAAAGCGGGTACGATGCCCGCTCGGCCGACGAGCACCTGCTGGCGCTGCGCGAACGGGTGGATTACCTCACTGGGCAGAACCGCGAGCTCACCCAGCAGGTGGCGCAGCTCGAACGCTCGCGCGTCATCGAGGCCGAAGCCGCCACACAGGTGTCCACCGCGCTCGGCGCCATGGAGACCGAGATGCTGGAACTTCGCGAGGAACTGTCGTTCTATCGCAGTATCGTCTCGCCCTCCAAGATGGAGCCGGGCCTGCATATCCAGCGGCTGGAGCTGGAGCGCGGTGAGGCCGAAGGCGAGTATCACTACAAACTGGTGCTGACGCTGGTGCGGGGCAACAATCGCGTGGCGCGTGGCACCGTCGACATGCGGGTATCTGGGCAGATCGGTGGCGAATCAAGGACCCTGGGCCTGGCGGAGATCGATCCGGGGGCGGAACTGCGGTTCTCCTTCAAGTATTTCCAGAGCCTGGAGGGGACCCTGTTGCTGCCGGCGGGTTTCCAGCCCCGCAAGCTCGAGGTGAAGGTCGATGCCAGCGACCGTCGCCTGGACGATATCGACACGAGTTACGACTGGAACGTCATCCTGACTGGAGAGAATGCGTAATGTGGGGACGGAAGACACAGACGACGCAGAAGTTCAATGCGGCCAAGATCGATACCCTGGTCGGGCGACACACGCAGCTCAAGGGCGACGTGAAATTCACCGGCGGACTGCACGTCGAGGGCCTGATCGAGGGCAATGTGATCGCAGAGGATGAGGATTCCATCCTGATACTCAGCGAGAACGGCCTGATCAAGGGCGAGGTGCGCGTGCCCAACATGGTGCTGAACGGCAGCGTGGAGGGTGATGTGCATGCCTCCAACCGCGTCGAGCTGGCGACCAAGTCGCGCGTCACCGGCAATGTCTATTACAATCTCATCGAGATGGCCATCGGCGCCGAGGTCAACGGCAGCCTGGTGCATCGCAAGGGCGGCAAGCCGCAGCTGGAGTACAAGAATGCAGGGGCCAAGGCCGAGGCCGCTGCCGACAAGGGTGGCGTGGTCCACAGCGTCTGATTCTTGACTAAACTGCTCAGGTAATGCTAGCGTAGTACGCAAACCCGGTAATTTTGGAGATACTTGGTCATGAGTGCGACCCAGACTGCAAGCGAATCCATGCCCGCGCCGCTGGTCTTCACCGACGCGGCCGCGAGCAAGGTGAAAGAGCTGATCGACGAGGAAAACAACGACAACCTGAAGCTGCGGGTGTTCGTCACCGGCGGCGGTTGCTCGGGGTTCCAGTACGGCTTCACCTTCGACGAGAGCATCAACGACGGCGATACCTCGGTCGAGAACAATGGCGTGACCCTGGTCATCGACCCGATGAGCTACCAGTATCTGGTCGGCGCCGAGATCGATTACTCGGAGGGCCTGGAAGGCGCCCAGTTCGTCATTCGTAACCCGAATGCCACCACCACCTGCGGCTGCGGATCCTCGTTCTCCGTCTGAACAGTGTGTGGCAAGAAACGCGAAAGGGGCCTGCGGGCCCCTTTTTTGTGCCTGTGAGGTTGCTTCCTCAGCTCCCCGTATGGATCGCGCCAAGGACGGCGGCTCGAGCCGCGCCGGTGACAGAGGGCA
>JAJLKJ010000046.1:0-4210 GCA_033839185.1 Gammaproteobacteria bacterium | reverse complement strand
CCCTCACTCGCTGATCGCCAGCTCCACGCGCCGGTTCTGGGCACGACCGCCAGCGGTCTCGTTGCTGGCCACCGGCTGATCCGGACCGTAACCACGGGCCGAGAGCCTTGAGGCGTTAATCCCCTTGTTGATGAGATACATGCGCACCGCATCGGCGCGCTGCTGGGACAGGCTGATGTTGTAGTCCCGGTTGCCGCTGGAGTCGGTGTGTCCCTGCACCTCGACCTTGAGTTCCGGGTAACGGCGCAGCGTGGTGACCACGTCATCCAGGGTCTGCACCGAGGTCGGATCCAGCACGGCGCTGTTGCTGGCAAAGGTGACACCTTCCAGGCTGATGCGCTCCTGAAGCTCACAGCCCCGGGCATCCACGCGCACCCCGGCCGGGGTGCCCGGACAGGCGTCCGCGCTGTCGATCACGCCATCGCCGTCAGAGTCCCGCGGCGCCGCCGGACGGGGCGCCGGCTGCGGTGCCGGCTCGGCAACTTCACCGCCCTCGCATTCCGGCAGGGCCCGATCCGCCGTCCAGGTACCGGTGCGCCAGCATTCACCCGGCGTGTTATGCCAGAGATCGCCGTCACTGTCGTACCAATAGGCGCTGGAGGCCATGACAGCCGGGCCCGGCGCCAGCAGGGCCGTGGCGAAGCTGGCGGTGATGGCTGCCTGCAGAATGCGTTTCCTGTTTGTTTTCATTGTTCGTTGCTCCTGGGTACGGACGTGGGGATAGCAGGGGAGTGTAGTGCATCAGGACCAGCCTGTGACTGTCCTGGATCATGTGCCGGGGTATCAGAAATAACTGGCGGCGATGCTGTTGTGTACCCGTGCCAGGCCGGCCTGGAGTTCGTCGATGAACTCATGCAGGTGCTCCTGCCTGAGGCCGTCGGGTTTTGTACGCAACACCTTGCGGCGCAGGCTGCCGATGGCCTTGAGCGGCTTTTCGTTCAGCGGCAGATGCGAGAGACAGGACTCGACCTCCCCGGTGGCATGGGCCACGGAACGCGGGAAGACCATTTCCTGGAACAGGAACCTCAGCACATCGGGTCGACGCACCCGGATGCGGGTGGTGCGCCGGTACATCTGGTAGCCGGTCAGCGACTTCAGCACACCGACCCACTGGATGTTCTCGAAGGGCGTGAGGTCCTCGTGGGTCTCTGACAGCAGCGTGGCCGAGCGCACGTCGATGATGCGCGTGGTCATGTCGGCACGTTCGAGGTTGCGGCCCATGCGCAGGAAGTCGTAGCCCTCGTCGTGGTTCATCGTGCCGGCCAGCAGGCCGGTAATGGTCTGTGCGCCGAGGATGATGTGCCGGAGATACTCGAAGCGCCCACTGCGGGACAGCACGCGACTGCTCTGGCCACGCGCGTACAGATACAGCTCGTTGATCTGCTCCCAGGCCTCGCGCGGGATGATGTCACGAATGGTGCGTGCATTCTCGCGTGCCAGGTTGAGCGAACTCAGGATCGATCCCGGGTTGTTCTGGTTGGTCACCATGAAACGCACCACGCTGCGTTCATCCGGCTCGTGGTAATGCTGGGCGAACAGCTCTAGGCTCCCCGAAATATCCAGCAGCGGCTCCCAGCCCAGGCGTACGTGACGCGGCAGGTCCAGCAGCAGGTTGCCGTTCACGTTCACCAGGCGCGCGGTATTCTCGGCACGCTCGATGTAGCGGGCCATCCAGTAGATGTTCTCGGCAACGCGGGAAAGCATGGTCATGCACTGGCCTCCCCGTCCACGATCCAGGTGTCCTTGCTCCCCCCGCCCTGGGAGGAGTTGACCACGGTGGAGCCCTTGCGCAGGGCGACGCGCGTCAGCCCGCCGGTGGTCACCGAGATGTCCCTATCACCCTTCAGGCCCCTGCTCAGGATGAAGGGTCGCAGGTCCAGATGCCGCGGTTCGACCCGGTTGCCGACCAGCGTCGGCGCGGTGGAGAGCGTGAGCATGGGCTGGGCGATGTAGTTGCGCGGATCGCGGCGGATCAGGCGGACGAAGGTCTCGCGTTCCTTCTGCGTGGCCTGGGGTCCGATGAGCATGCCGTAGCCGCCGGACTCGTTGGCCGGCTTCACCACCAGCTTGTCGAGGTTGTCGAGCACGTAGTCGCGATCGGCCTTGTCGACGCATTTGTAGGTCGGCACGTTGGGCAGCAGCGGCTTCTCGCCCAGGTAGTATTCGATGATCTCCGGCACGAAGGCATAGACGACCTTGTCGTCGGCCACCCCGGCGCCCGGCGCATTGGCCAGGGCGACGTTGCCGGCCTTCCAGGCCCGCATCAGACCCGGCACGCCGAGCATCGAGTCCGGGTTGAAGGCCTCCGGGTCCAGGAACAGGTCGTCGATGCGGCGATAGATCACGTCCACCCGTGAAAGGCCCTCGATGGTGCGCATGTAGACGCAATCGTCCCTGCCCACCACGAGGTCCGTACCCTCCACCAGCTCGGCCCCCATCTGCTGGGCGAGGTAGGCGTGCTCGAAATAGGCGGAGTTGTACACCCCCGGCGTGAGCACCACGATCTCCGGCTGATCGATCTCGCGCGGCGCGAGCGAGGCCAGCATGTCGTAGAGCTGGGAGGGGTAGTCGTCCACCGGACGGATGCTGTACTGACCGAACAGCTCGGGGAAGACGCGCTTCATCACCTGCCGGTTCTCGAGCATGTAGGACACCCCCGAGGGCACCCGCAGGTTGTCTTCCAGCACGTAGAACTGCCCGTCTTTGTCGCGCACCAGGTCCGAGCCGCAGATATGCGCCCACACTCCGTTCGGCGGGTCGATGCCCATGCACTGGGGACGGAAATTCTTGGAGTCCTTCAGCAGCTCGGCGGGAAAGACGCCGTCCTTGACGACCTGCTGATCGTGGTAGAGATCGTCGATGAACAGATTCAGGGCCCGCACGCGTTGCTTGAGCCCTGCCTCGACCCGATCCCACTCGGACTTGGCGATGATGCGGGGGATGATGTCGAACGGCCAGGCCCGGTCGATGGTGCCCTCCTCCTCCGTGTAGACGGTGAAGGTGATCCCCATGACATGGATGGCCAGCTCGGCGGCGGCCTTGTATTCCTCGATGTCCTGATCGGACAGGCCGCGCAGATAATCGGCCAATGCCTTCGACTCCGGACGCGGCCGCCCGGCGGCGCGGATCAGCTCGTCGTAGATGCCCTTGACCTTGTAGCTACCCCAACGAATCGTCATGGATCGTGCTACCATCCCCTCGCATATGGGTGTGCATTTACCATACGCCGATCCCAACCGTTTTGCATCCCGGCCGTCGTTCGGACGGCCGTTTACCGGGCAAGAAAACCATGACGTACTGCCTCGCCATCAAGGTCAACAAGGGCCTGGTGTTCGCCTCCGACTCGCGCACCAACGCGGGCGTCGACTATGTCAGCACCTACAGCAAGATGTTCGGCTTCAACTGGCCTGGCGACCGCGTCTGCACCATACTCTCGGCCGGCAATCTCGCCACCACCCAGGCGGTGATCAACCTGATCAACCGCGACCTGGAACAGGAAGACGCCGCTTTCAACCTGTGCAAGGCCGACTACATGCACGAGATCGCGCACTACGTCGGCAAATTGAGCCAGGAAGAGCAGCGCCAGCATGCCCCGGCCAGTGAAAAGGCCCGCGTCAGCCTGGAGGCGAGCTTCATCGTCGGCGGCCAGATCGCCGGGCGCGAACCGGAGATCTATCTCGTCTATCCGCAGGGCAACTACGTCAGCGCCTCACCGGAGACCCCCTACCTGCAGATCGGCGAAAACAAGTACGGCAAGCCGATCCTGGATCGCATCATCACCCCCGACACCAGCCTGGAAGACGCCGCCCGCTGCGCCCTGGTCTCGGAGGACTCCACCATGCGTTCGAATGTCACCGTCGGCCCGCCCTTCGAACTGGCGATCTACGCCACCGACAGCCTCGACGAGCCACGCTACATGAACCTGAAGCTCGCCTCGCCGTTCTACAAGTCCCTGCAAAAGAGCTGGAACGACGGGCTGCACCGCGCCTTCAAACGCCTGCCGAAGTTCGACTGGGAGAAGGACCGGTAGGGACGCATCATCGCCCTGCCCGGCCATCGATCACGGCCGGCACCCGCAGGAGCGCTGCCAGGCGCGATCAGGCTCGGCACATTCACCCGGGCAGCGGCATCGCAGCTTGCGCAGCTCCTACGGAAAACCCACGCCGTCGTAGGAGCGCTGCAAGGCGCGATCAGGGCCGGCACATTCACC
>JAJLKJ010000045.1:0-14723 GCA_033839185.1 Gammaproteobacteria bacterium | reverse complement strand
GCGGCCATCCGTCACTCCATCGAGCGCTTCAACGGCGTGTCCGCCCATCATCGTCTGCTGCTGCTGCTCACCGACGGGCGTCCGGCCGACTACGACGACGGCGGCGACACACGCTACCTGCACGAGGACACGCGCATGGCGATGAAGGAGGCCGTGGATCGCGGCATCCACCCCTTCTGCGTGACGCTCGACCCCTCCGGCAGCGAGTACCTCCCGGCGATCTTCGGCCCCGGGCACTACACCGTCATCGACCACGCGGCGGACCTGCCGGCCCGACTGCCCGAAATCTACCTGCGCCTGCGCCGCTGAGCGCCCCTGTCCATGAGCCAGACTGCCGACGATCTCAACGCGAACCCCGTGGCCGTCCCGCCGACCCGCAAGGCGGTACTCACCGCCGCCGCGCGCTATCGCCGGCACTCCTACGGTGACAACCACCCGCTCGGTATCCCGCGCGTATCACTCACCCTGGACCTGATCCGCGCCTACGGCGCCCTGGACGAGGCCACCGAATACCTGCCCTCGCGCAAGGCCCTGCCGCGCGAGCTCCAGTGGTTCCACACCCGCGAGTACGTCTCGGCCATGCAGCGCTGCGAGGCCGTGGGCAAGGTGTTCGACAAGTACCGCCTGCGCCACAACATCGGCAATTACGAGAACCCGTATTTCCCGGATTTCTTCGCCACGCCCGCCACCGCCACCGGCGGCAGCATCCAGGGCGCCGAGGAGGTGCTGAAGGGTCGCGTCGCCTTCAGTCCGGCCGGCGGCATGCACCATGCCCTGCCGGATTCCGCCCAGGGCTTCTGCTTCTTCAACGACCCCGCACTGGCCATCCTGCGCCTGCGCCAGGAAGGGCTGCGCGTGCTGTACGTCGATATCGACGCGCATCACGGCGACGGCGTGGAATACGCCTTTCGCGACGACCCCGGCGTCTGCACCTTCTCCCTGCACATGGACACCGAGTACGCCTATCCCTTCAAGGGCGGGCAGGTGACGGATACGGGGCCGCAGGGCAATGCCGTGAACGTGCCGCTGCCCCGCGAGATGAACGACAGCGAGTACCGTCACGTCTTCAGCCGGGTCTGGCCCGCGGTGCTGGCGGCCTTCGAACCGGAGGTCGTGGTGCTGCAGACCGGTACCGACATCCTGCGGCCGGACCCGCTCGGCAAGTTCCGCATCTCCACGCAGCTGTTCCTGGAGCTGGTGCAGCGCATCCTCGACGACAGCCCGACGCATGCCGACGGCACGCCGCGCCTGCTGGCGGTGGGCGGCGGCGGCTATCACCCGCTGGTGCTGGCGCGCTGCTGGGTCGGCGTGTGGGCCATCCTCTCCGGGCGTGAGCTCCCTGCCGAGCTGCCGGATGCGGGGCAGGCCCTGCTGCGCGCGGTGGACTGGGACCAGGACGAGGACGAGGATTATTTCGAGGGCCTGTTCGCCAGCCGTCTCGACCCCGCCTACGAGGGCGAGCTGCGCGCCGAGGTGCGTGCGCTGGCCGACCGGGTGCTGGACACGCACCCGCTGTTCGCCGGGGCCGCCGCGCGCTGAAGCCCGGCCCCGATTCTGATAACCTTCTGCGGTTTACGACCGCAGTCCAACCGATAACCGTGACGATGCAGCCAAAACCGACCCTGATCACCGGACACGCCAACGCCAAGGCCACCCGCGCCTACGCCGAGCAGCACCAGCGCGAGGGGCACGCGGCCGAGGGGCATTACAGCGAGTTCCTGCGGGCACGCATGCAGCTCTCGAGCCTGGGCGTGGGCACCTTCCCGGGTGCGGCCACGCCCGAGGTGGATGCGAAGATCGCGGCCATCGTCACCCGGGCCCTGCTGTCCGGCATCAACGTCATCGACACCGGTGCGCATTACCGCTACGGCCGTTCGCTGGCCGCGGTGGGGGCGGGCGTGCGCGCCGCGGTCGAGGCCGGCGTGCCGCGCGAGGCCATGTTCCTGATCTCCAAGGGGGGCTTCCTCACCCTGCGCGGCGGGCCGCCGGCCGACATGCAGGCCTGGTTCGAGCAGGAGATCGTGGCGCAGGGCTACGGCAGCATGGAGGACCTGGCCAAGGGCTGCCATCTGCTCACGCCGGCCTACATCAACTACCAGATCGAACTCTCGCGCAACCTGATGGGCGTGGAGACGCTGGACGCCTTCCTCGTCGACCAGCCCGAGGTGCACATCCCGGAGATCGGCAAGGAGGCGCTCAACCGCAAGCTGCTGCCGGTGTTCGAGGTGCTGGAGCGGGCCGTTGCCGAGGGCCGCATCCGCTACTACGGCATCGCCACCTTCGACGGCCTGCGGGTGGAGACCGACGACAAGCTGTTCCAGTCCATCACCTCCATGCAGGGCCTGGCCGAGAAGGCGGCGCAGGCGGCGACCGGCCAGGACATGGCACGCCACCACTTCAAGCTCATGACCATGCCCTTCAACCAGGTGATGCTGGAGGGCTTCACGCGCTTCAACACCGCCACCGGGCAGGGCAATGTCGGTTCGCCGGTGCAGGCCGCGCATCAGCTCGACGTCTACATGATGGCCAGCCACAGCATGTTCAAGGGCCACCTGGCGCAGCAGTCCATGGAGGTGGTGGAGCGGGCCATCGGCAACGTCGCCAATCCCGCGCAGCGCGCCCTGCAGTTCAACCGGTCCACGCCGGGCATCGGCACCTCGCTGGTGGGCATGAGTACGCCCGAGCACCTGGACGACGTGCTGGCCGTGGCCAAGCTCCCGCCGCTGCCGCGCAAGGACTACCTCGCCATGTACCAGAAGGCCGAGGGCGTGTAGCCGCCCTCCCGGAGACGAGACCCGATGCAAGCCGACCTCAAGGCCCTGGAGTTCGACGCCATCCGCCGGCTCCTGGAGAAGCTCACCGCCACCCCCTACGGGGCCGACGCGGCCCGCGCCCTGGAGCCCGCGCCCAGCCTGGATATCGCCCGCAACATGCAGCAGGCCGTGACGGTGGCGCGTCAGCTCGTCGACGCGGGCCAGGCCCCGTCCATCGGCCAGCTGCCGGACGTGCGCGCCGCCCTGCGCCAGGCCGCCTCGCCGGGGGCGGCCCTGAGCAGCCAGGCGCTGTACAACCTGCAGGTGGTGATGAACGCCGGCAGCCGCCTGGCCGATGCCCTGGCCGGCCGCCCGGGACTCTATCCCGGGGATCCGGCCGAGCTGCGTCCGCCGCAGCCGATCGTTGACATCCTCGCCCGCACCCTGGTGGGTGCGGGTACCCTGCGCGACGATGCCAGCGAGGCCCTGGTGGGCTATTTCGGCGAGCGCCGGGCGCTGCGCGAGCAGGTGGAGGCCGTCGTGCGCAAGCGCATGGCGAAGGCCGACATCAAGGACCAGTTCGAGGATGCGAACCGGGTCGACTGGTACAACGAGCGCGCCGTGATCACCCTGCGCGGCACCGAGGCCGACAAGGTCAAGGGGGTGCGCCGAGGCTCGGCCATGGGCGGGCGCGACGTCATCATCGAGCCGATGGAGGCCGTGCCGCACAACAACCAGCTGGAGACGGTGAACGGCAAGATCACCGGCGAACAGCAGCGCCTGCTGCGCGAGATCACGGGCGTGATCCGCGAGCACGTGCAGGCCCTGCACCAGCTGCTCGCGGCCATCACCTGGGTGGATCTCGCGCTGGCCGCCGGCGAACTGAGCCGCGCCATGCACGGCCACGCCCCCACGCTGAGCGAGGCGGCCGGCGTGGAACTCAACCAGGCCTATCACCCGCTCCTGCTGCTGCAGTTCGCCGACGGCCGCGGCCCGCAGCCCGTGCCGCTGTCCATCCGTCTGGGCGGCGAGGACACCATCCTGCTCATCACCGGGCCCAACACCGGCGGCAAGACCGTGGCGCTCAAGACCCTGGGGCTGCTCACGGTGATGGCCTACTGCGGTCTGCACATCCCAGCCGAGCAGGATTGCGTGATCGGCAATTACCGCAAGGTGATCGTCGATGTCGGCGACCACCAGAGCCTGTTCCACCACCTGTCCACCTTCGCCGGCCACGTGGAGGTGCTCAAGCGCATCCTCGACGAGGCCGACGGCGACACTCTGGTGCTGCTCGACGAGCTGGGCACCGGCACCGACCCGGAGGAGGGGGCGGCACTGGCCATGGCGGTGCTGGACGAGCTGCTGGAGCGCCGCGTGCAGGGCATCGTCAACACCCACCTCTCGCCGCTCAAGGACTACGCCGACCGACACGCCAACATCGTCAACGCCTCCATGCAGTTCGACCACGAGCGCCTGGTGCCCACCTACCAGCTGCAGATCGGCGTCCCCGGCGTCTCGCTGGGGCTCACCATCGCCGAGAAGAACGGTCTGCCCCGCGACCTGATCGGCCGGGCCCGCGAGCACCTGGCCGAGATCTCCGAACTGAGCGCCCGCCACGGCTGATGCCGTCGGCGGCCCCGGCGGGGCCGGATCTCCCCCGGCCACGCGCAATATTAATAGTTCGTGAAATCTTGCATCGAAGCGGTTAAGATTAAAGTCTTTCGCTTTCCGTACCCTCGGCGGCAATCGTGTTGATTTTATGGGGTTTTTTCTCCCGGCCGGTTATGGGACGGTAGGCGTGTATCTGAGAAACTTCCGTATGGGGACTTGCAAGTGGAACTGACCGGTGCCGAAATCTTCGTCCGTTGCCTCAAGGAAGAGGGCGTAGATGTCATTTTCGGGTATCCCGGTGGTGCGGTCCTGCACATCTACGACGCGCTGTACAGGCAGAAGGACGTGACCCACGTCCTCGTGCGTCACGAGCAGGGCGCGGTGCACGCCGCCGAGGGCTACGCGAAATCCTCCGACCGTCCGGGCGTGGCGCTCGTCACCTCGGGCCCGGGCGCCACCAATGCCATCACCGGCATCGCCGACGCCTACATGGACTCGGTACCGCTGGTGGTCTTCTCCGGTCAGGTCAATACCGCGCTGATCGGCAACGACGCCTTCCAGGAAGTGGACACGGTGGGCATCACGCGCCCGATCGTGAAGCACAACTTCCTGGTGAAGGACGTGAAGGACCTGGCGGAGACCATCAAGAAGGCCTTCTACGTGGCGACCACCGGCCGTCCCGGCCCGGTGGTGGTGGACATCCCCAAGGACGTGACCGCCAACAAGGCCGAGTTCAAGTACCCGCGCACGGTGAAGATGCGCTCGTACAACCCGACCGTGAAGGGACACCTGGGCCAGATCAGGAAGGCGGTGGATCTCATCCTCGCGGCCGAGAAGCCCATGATCTACAGCGGCGGCGGGGTGATCCTGAGCCATGCCTCCAAGGCGCTGACCGACTTCACGAAGTACCTCGGCTACCCCATCACCAACACGCTGATGGGCCTGGGCGCCTACCCGGCCACCGACAAGCAGTTCGTCGGCATGCTGGGCATGCACGGCACCTACGAGGCCAACATGGGCATGCACCATGCCGACCTCATCATCGCCGTCGGCGCACGTTTCGACGACCGCGTGACCGGCAACATCGAGAAGTTCTGCCCGCATGCGAAGATCGTGCACCTGGACATCGACCCGGCCTCCATCTCCAAGAACGTGAAGGTGGATGTGCCGATCGTGGGCGACGTGGACCATGTGCTCAAGGAGCTGATCAAGGAACTCAAGGCGCGCAAGGAAAAGCCCGATGCCAAGGCGCTGGACGCCTGGTGGAAGCAGATCGAGGAATGGCGCGCCATGGACTGCCTCAAGTACGACCGCGAGAGCGAGCTGATCAAGCCGCAGTACGTGATCCAGAAACTCTGGGAAGTGACCAAGGGCGATGCCTTCGTGACCTCGGACGTGGGTCAGCACCAGATGTTCACGGCGCAGTTCTACAAGTTCGATAAGCCCAACCGCTGGATCAACTCCGGGGGGCTCGGCACCATGGGCTTCGGTCTGCCGGCCGCCATGGGCGTGCAGATGGCCAACCCCAAGGAGCTGGTCTGCACCGTCACGGGCGAGGCCAGCATCCAGATGTGCATCCAGGAGCTGTCCACCTGCCTGCAGTACCAGCTGCCCATCAAGGTGGTGAACCTCAACAACCGCTACATGGGCATGGTGCGTCAGTGGCAGGAGTTCTTCTACCAGGGCCGCTACGCCATGTCCTACATGGATGCCCTGCCGGACTTCGTCAAGCTGGCCGAGGCCTACGGACACGTCGGCATGCGCATCGAGAAGCCGGCCGACGTCGAGGGCGCACTCAAGGAGGCGATGAAGCTCAAGGACCGCCTGGTCTTCATGGACTTCATCACCGACCAGGGTGAGAACGTCTATCCCATGATTCCCGCCGGTGCGGGGCAGAACGAAATGATCCTGGTGTAAGTCATGCGGCACATCATCTCCATACTGATCGAAAACGAGTCCGGCGCGCTGTCGCGTGTGGCCGGCCTGTTCTCGGCGCGCGGCTACAACATCGAGTCGCTCACCGTGGCGCCCACCGACGACCCGACCCTGTCGCGCATGACCCTGGTGACCCGCGGGTCCGACCAGATCATTGAGCAGATCACCAAGCAGCTGAACAAGCTGGTGGACGTGGTCAAGCTCATGGATCTCACCGAGCATCGCCATATCGAGCGCGAGATGATGCTGGTGAAGGTCAAGGCGCAGGGTTCGGCCGAGCGTGACGAGGTCAAGCGCCTGGTCGACATCTTCCGCGGTCGCATCGTGGATGTCGCCGCCACCACCTACACGGTGGAGCTCACCGGCACCGGCGACAAGCTCGACGCCTTCATCACCGCGCTGGAAGGCAGCGTCATCCTCGAGGTGGTGCGTTCCGGTGTCATGGGCATCGCGCGTGGCGACGTGGCGCTGAAGATCTGAACACCGATTTCCGACGTTGCCGACCGGCGGCGTCCAGAACCTTTGAATCACTGGCTTTACGTGGGGAACATCCAATGAAGATCTATTACGACAAAGACTGCGACCTCTCCATCATCAAGGGGATGAAGGTCGCCATCATCGGCTACGGCTCCCAGGGCCACGCCCATGCGAACAACCTCAAGGATTCCGGCGTCGACGTCACCGTCGGCCTGCGCCCGGGTTCCGCCTCCGTGGCCAAGGCGGAGAAATCCGGCCTGACCGTGAAGCCGGTGGCCGAGGCCGTGGCCGCCGCCGATGTGGTCATGATGCTGACCCCGGACGAATTCCAGTCCCAGCTCTACAAGGCCGAGATCGAGCCCAACCTGAAGAAGGGTGGCGTGCTGGCCTTCGCGCATGGCTTCGCCATCGTCTACAACCAGATCGTGCCGCGTGCCGACATGGACGTGATCATGATCGCGCCCAAGGCCCCGGGCCACACCGTGCGTTCCGAGTTCACCAAAGGCGGCGGTATTCCGGACCTGATCGCGATCCAGCAGGATGCCTCCGGCAAGGCCAGGGACATCGCGCTGTCCTACGCCTCCGCCATCGGCGGCGGCCGCACCGGCATCATCGAGACCACCTTCCGTGACGAGACCGAGACCGACCTGTTCGGTGAGCAGGCCGTGCTCTGCGGCGGTGCCGTGGAACTGGTGAAGGCCGGCTTCGAGACCCTGGTCGAGGCGGGCTACGCGCCGGAGATGGCCTACTTCGAGTGCCTGCACGAGCTCAAGCTCATCGTCGACCTCATGTACGAGGGCGGTATCGCCAACATGAACTACTCCATCTCCAACAACGCGGAGTACGGCGAGTACGTGACCGGCCCCAAGGTCATCAACGAAGAGAGCCGCTGGGCGATGAAGGAAGCCCTGCACAACATCCAGACCGGCGAGTATGCCAAGCGCTTCATCCTCGAGGGGCAGACCAACTATCCCGAGATGACCGCGCGCCGTCGCCAGAACGCCGAGCATCCCATCGAGGAGGTCGGCGAGAAGCTGCGCAGCATGATGCCCTGGATCACGGCGAACAAGATCGTCGACAAGACGAAGAACTGAGCAACAGGGGCCGGCGGGGCGAAAGTACCGCCGGCCTTTTTCGTTGCGGAGGACCGATGTTCCCGATCGCGCGCGAGGCCCGTCTGTTCGTACTGGTGCTGCTGGCCGTGGCCGTGCTGGCCTCGATCTATCTGCCGCTGGTCGTGGCGGCGGTCTTCTGGCTGCTGCTCCTGCTGCTGGCCTTTCTGCTGCGCGACCTGCGACGGCTGGTGCCGTCGCGACCGCTGGCCGTGGTCAGCCCGGTGGATGGCGTGGTGACCTCGGTATCGCAGGCACGCGATCCCTATCTCAAGCGCGAGGCTCTGGTCATCCGCATCCGCCAGCGCTGGTTCGGCGAATTCAACGTGCACAGCCCGGTGGAGGGCAAGATCACGGAGCGCTGGTGGCCGGAACGCACGCGCGAGGACGAGGATGAGCTGCCTCCCGGGCACTTCGCCATCTGGATGCAGACCGACGAGGGTGACGATGCCGTGGTGGCCATCGACCTGCAGGGGCGGTTCCGGCTCATGCACTGCAGCGCACAGGCGGGCGAACGCACGGGGCAGGGGCGGCGCTGCGGTCTGATGGGCTTCGGCCGGCCGGTCACCGTCTATCTGCCGGCCACTGCCCGCGTGGCCGTGGCGCCGGGGCAGCCCCTGCTGGCCGGCAGCGACGTGATTGCTTCCTTCGTGCATGGCTAACATAATCGGTCCGACATACACCTCTATGCAGGATGCGCATGAGTACTGAAGACCAGAAGTCGCATCGCGCGATCTATCTCCTCCCCAACCTGTTCACCACGGCGGCGTTGTTTGCCGGTTTCTACGCCATCGTCGCCGCCATGGCAGGCCGTTTCGAGGCGGCGGCCGTGGCCATCTTCATCGCCATGGTGCTGGACGGTGTGGACGGGCGCGTGGCACGCATGACCAACACCCAGAGCGCCTTCGGTGCCGAGTACGACAGCCTCGCCGACATGGTCTCCTTCGGCCTGGCGCCGGCCCTGGTGATGTATCAGTGGGCGCTGGTCTACCTGGATCCCCTGGGCTTTGGCTGGGCCAAGACCGGCTGGCTGGCCGCCTTCCTCTATACCGCCTGCGCGGCCCTGCGCCTGGCCCGGTTCAATACCAAGGTGGGCGTCGCCGACAAGCGCTTCTTCCAGGGGCTGCCGAGCCCGACGGCGGCGGCCGTGCTCATGGGCATGGTCTGGGTGCTGAATGACCTCGAGGTGGAAGGGGAGGCCCTGCGCTACGTGGCCCTGGCGGTGACCGTGATCGTGGGCCTGCTGATGGTGAGCAACATCAGCTACTACAGTTTCAAGGACATCGATTTCCGCAACAAGGTGCCGTTCATCGCCATGCTGCTGGTGGTGGTGGTCTTCGTGGTCGCCTCGCTGGACCCGCCCAAGATCCTGCTCGCGGCCTTCGGTATCTACACCCTCTCGGGACCGGTGCTGGCCGTGATCCGCTGGCGGCGCAAGCGCGAACGGGCACAAGAGTCCTCCGAGGAGCCCGATGCCGGGGACGGCGGCTAGAAAATCCCGCGCCGGCACTTGGCAAGGCCGGTTTCGGCCGTTATAGTGGATCCAAGTGCAACTGATTATCGATTGACCAATCAATGCCCCATCCGATGTCACAGACTGCGTTCCCGCACACCGCCTCCGCCGGTGTCGCGCGTCTGTGCCTGTCCGATCTGCCCCTGCTTGTGCTGCGACTGCCGCTGTAGCGGCGTCCATCTGGCCTGGCGAGGCGAAACGCACCCATTCTTTATCTATTTCGGAGTCCTGCTGGCCAGGACGATCCGGTACACTATCCCGATTCAGACGATCCGCCCGGCGCGGGTCGAACGGAGAATGTGAACATGGCGGACAAAGACAAGCTCATTATTTTCGATACCACCTTGCGCGACGGCGAGCAGAGCCCGGGCGCCTCCATGACCAAGGACGAAAAGGTGCGTATCGCCAAGGCCCTGGAAAAGATGCGCGTGGACGTGATCGAGGCCGGTTTCCCGATCGCCAGCCCCGGCGACTTCGAGGCCGTACAGGCGGTGGCCCGCAGCATCAAGGACAGCACCGTGTGCGGACTTTCCCGTGCGCTGGACAAGGACATCGACCGTGCCGGCGAGGCGCTGAAGGACGCCAACTCGGCGCGCATCCATACCTTCATCGCCACCTCGCCGATCCATATGCAGGCGAAGCTGCGCATGGAGCCGGACCAGGTGCTCGAGCAGGCCGTGCGCGCGGTGAAGCGCGCCCGCCAGCACACCGACAACGTCGAGTTCTCGGCCGAGGACGCAGGGCGCTCCGAGCTCGACTTCCTCTGTCGCGTGATCGAGGCGGTGATCGACGCGGGTGCCACCACCATCAACATCCCGGACACCGTGGGCTACAACATCCCGCAGCAGTTCGGCGAGCTCATCGGCAACCTCATGTCGCGCGTGCCGAACGCGGACAAGGCCGTGTTCTCCGTGCATTGCCACAACGACCTGGGCCTGGCCGTCTCCAACTCGCTCGCCGCCGTGCTCAACGGGGCGCGCCAGGTGGAATGCACCATCAACGGCCTGGGCGAACGTGCCGGCAACGCCTCGCTGGAGGAGATCGTCATGGCCGTGCGCACACGCCAGGACGTCTTCTCCTGCGACACCGATCTCGACACCACGCAGATCGTGCCCTGCTCGCGCCTGGTGTCCGGCATCACCGGCTTCCCGGTGCAGCCGAACAAGGCCATCGTCGGTGCCAATGCCTTTGCCCACGAGTCCGGTATCCACCAGGACGGCGTGCTCAAGTCGCGCGAGACCTACGAAATCATGCGGGCCGAGGACGTCGGCTGGAGCGCCAACCGCATCGTGCTCGGCAAGCACTCGGGCCGCAATGCCTTCCGCACCCGCTGCCAGGAGATCGGCATCGAGTTCGAGACGGAGGAGGAGCTCAACCTGGCCTTCTCCAAGTTCAAGGACCTGGCCGACAAGAAGCACGACATCTTCGACGAGGATCTGCAGGCACTCGTCAGCGAGGCCAGCACGGCGGTCGAGGACGAGTGCTACAAGCTCCTGGCCCTGCGCGTGTGCTCGGAGACCGGCGAGACGCCGGTGGCAGGCATCACGCTCAGCGTCGACGGCGAGGAGAAGGCCGGCGAGTGTGCCGGCAGTGGCCCGGTGGACGCGGCCTTCCGCGCCATCGAGGAGATCGTCTCCAGCGGCACCCAGCTGCAGCTCTACTCGGTGAACAACATCACCAGCGGCACCGATGCGCAGGGCGAGGTGACCGTGCGCCTGGAGAAGGCCGGGCGTATCGTCAACGGCCTGGGGGCGGATACCGACATCGTCATCGCCTCGGCCAAGGCCTATCTCAACGCGCTGAACAAGCTGGTGGACCAGACCCAGCGCGCCCATCCCCAGCGGGACGGGGTGTAGGAACCGAGGGGCCGGCATGACCGGCCCCTCGCCTGTGCGAGACCCGACCATGCACGACGAACGACAACGCCGTTACCTGCAGGCCATGGGCATCCCGCTGTGGGTGCCGCGACGCCCGTTGCCGGGCGTGGCTGCCGCAGCCACTCCGGCGCAGCCCGTCACCGCGCCGGTCCCGTCCCCGCCGGCGCACGCACCGGAACCGGTGGTGCCCGTCGCCCCGCGGCAGGTCGAGGCGCCGGCTGAGGGGGCAGCGCCGGCCACGGCCATCGGGCAGCTCGACTGGGCGGAACTGCGCACCCAGGTCGCTGCCTGCACGCGCTGTGCGGAACTTGCCGCCAGTCGTACCCAGACCGTGTTCGGCGTCGGCAACCCGGATGCCGACTGGCTGGTGATCGGCGAGGCTCCGGGCGCCGAGGAGGATCGCCAGGGCGAGCCCTTCGTCGGCCGTGCCGGCAAGCTGCTCGACGCCATGCTCGCGGCCATCGCGCTGGATCGCCAGCAGGCCTATATCGCCAACATCCTCAAGTGCCGTCCACCGGACAACCGCGACCCGCGGCCCGCGGAGGCGGCCAACTGCCGGCCCTGGCTGGAGCGCCAGATCGCGCTCATCCAGCCGGGGCTCATTCTCGTGGTCGGCCGGATCGCCGCCCAGAACCTGCTCGACACCGACGCGCCGCTCTCCCGCCTGCGCGGCCAGGTGCACCGCCTCCCGGGATCGGGCATCCCGGTGATCGTCACCTACCACCCGGCCTATCTGCTGCGCACGCCGAAGGACAAGCGCAAGGCCTGGGACGACCTCAAGCTGGCCTGTCGGGTGATGGCCGGCGAGGTCGGCTGAAGGGGCGGGCGTGAACGCCGTCCGCGATCTGCCCAACCCGCTGCTGCGGCGCATGCGCACCGACGACCTGGACGCCGTCATGGCGATCGAGGTGCGCGCCTATCCCTATCCCTGGACGCGCGGTATCTTCCACGACTGCCTGCGCGTGGGCTACTCCTGCTGGGTGTATGAGGATCGCGGCACGCAGGCCCTCATGGCCTATGGCGTGATGACCTTTGCCGTGGACGAGTGCCATGTCATGAACCTCACCGTGAACCCGGAACTGCAGGGACAGGGACTGGGCCGGCGTCTGCTGCGCGACCTGGTGGAGATGAGCCGGCTCGCCGGCGCCGCGCGGGTGCTGCTCGAGGTGCGCCCGAGCAACGAGACCGCGCTCGCGCTGTACCGTTCCGAGGGTTTCACCGAGGTCGGACGGCGCAAGAACTACTACCCCTCCGCGGCCGGGCGCGAGGACGCCCTGGTGCTGATCCGTGAGCTGCTGCCCGCCGCGGATGCCTGATGTCGTCCCCCTGAATCCGGTATAATGCCGGACCGTTTCCTTCGACCCGTACCCACACAGTCCTGTCCATGTCCGACTTTCTCAAGGAACTCGGCCGTCGTCGCACCTTCGCGATCATCTCGCACCCCGACGCCGGCAAGACCACCATCACCGAAAAGCTGCTGCTCTACGGCGGCGCGATCCAGCTCGCCGGTACCGTCAAGGGGAGAAAGTCGGCGCGCCACGCCACCTCGGACTGGATGGCCATGGAAAAGGAGCGCGGCATCTCCGTGACCTCCTCGGTGATGCAGTTCCCGTACAAGGGGCGCATCGTCAACCTGCTGGACACGCCGGGGCACGAGGACTTCTCGGAAGACACCTACCGCACGCTGACCGCCGTCGATTCGGCGCTGATGGTCATCGATGCCGCCAAGGGCGTCGAGGAGCGCACCATCAAGCTGATGGAGGTCTGCCGCCTGCGCACCACGCCGATCATGACCTTCATCAACAAGCTCGACCGCGAGGGCCGTGAGACCATCGAGCTGCTGGACGAGGTCGAGAACGTGCTCAACATCCGCTGTGCGCCGGTCACCTGGCCCATCGGCATGGGCAAGCGCTTCAAGGGCGTGTATCACCTGCATCGCAACGCCGTGCACCTGTTCAGTCCCGCGCACGGGGGCAAGGTGCAGCAGGGCGAGGTCATCGAGGGCCTGGACAATCCACGCCTGGACGAGCTGCTGGGCGACCAGGCGCGCGAGCTGCGCGACGAGATCGAGCTGGTGCAGGCGGCGAGCAACGAGTTCGACCACGCGGCCTACCTCGCGGGTGAGCTCACGCCCGTGTTCTTCGGCTCGGCAATCAACAACTTCGGTGTCAGCGAGCTGCTGGACGACTTCGTCGAGTATGCCCCGCCGCCACAGCCGCGCGAGACCACCACGCGTGTCGTCGAGCCACAGGAAGAAAAGCTCACCGGTTTCATCTTCAAGGTGCAGGCCAACATGGATCCGCAGCATCGCGACCGCATCGCCTTCATGCGTATCTGCTCCGGCACCTTCAGCAAGGGCATGAAGCTGCGCCAGGTGCGCATCGGCAAGGACGTGAAGATCAGCGACGCGCTGACCTTCATGGCCTCGGATCGCGAGCATGTGGAGGAGGCCTTCCCGGGCGACATCCTCGGCCTGCACAACCATGGCACCATCCGCATCGGCGACACCTTCACCCAGGGCGAGGACCTGGCCTTCACCGGCATTCCCAACTTCGCCCCCGAGCTCTTCCGCCGTGCGCAGCTGCGCGACCCGCTCAAGATGAAGCAGCTGCAGAAGGGTCTGTCGCAGCTCTGCGAGGAGGGTGCCACCCAGCTGTTCCGTCCGCTCACCAACAACGACCTGATCCTCGGCGCGGTCGGCATACTGCAGTTCGACGTGGTCGCGCAGCGCCTCAAGGACGAGTACAACGTCGACTGCCAGTTCGAGGCAGTGAACGTGAATACCGCGCGCTGGGTCACATCGGACGACAAGAAGCGGTTCGAGCAGTTCAAGGACAAGGCCGCCACCAACCTCGCCCTGGATCACGCCGGCGAGCTCGTCTACATCGCGCCCACCCGCGTGAACCTGCAGATGGCCATCGAGAAGTGGCCGGAGATCGAGTTCCACGCCACCCGCGAACACGGCGGCTGAGTAGGCGCTCCGGGCGCCGTCTTTTGATGTAGGAGCGGTGCGAGCCGCGATGGCCATGCCCGGCGAAGCTGCCGCCCCTGATCGCGCCTTGCAGCGCTCCTACGGTTGCCTGTTTTTGAGGGCCGGGCGGGAGTCCCGTCCGGCTGACTTTGCACCTCGTGCCCCGATGCGCGACCATGAGGCTGTTGGTCCCGTTGCCCCGAGGGGGCAGAGGAGGGGGGGTATGGCCAGGCGCATCGTCATCATCCAGGGACATCCGGACCCGGACCCTACGCATCTCGACCACGCACTGGCGGCCGCGTATCGCGAGGGCGCGGAGGCGGCCGGCCACGAGGTGCGGGTGATCGAGGTGGGACGACTCGATTTTCCCTTGCTGCGCAACAAGCAGGACTTCGATCACGGCGAGGCACCGCCGGCGATTCGTGATGCACAGCAGCATATCGAGTGGGCCCAGCACCTGCTGATCCTGCACCC
>JAJLKJ010000044.1:0-2357 GCA_033839185.1 Gammaproteobacteria bacterium | reverse complement strand
CGCCGAACCCGCCGCCTGGTGGGACGGGCAGCCCTACGACCGCATCCTGCTGGACGCGCCCTGCTCGGCCACCGGCGTGATTCGCCGCCACCCCGACATCAAGCTGCATCGCCGTCCGGGCGACATCGACGAGCTGGTGCGACGCCAGGCCGGCATCCTGGAGGCGCTCTGGCCGTTGCTCGCGCCGGGCGGTATGCTGTTGTACGCCACATGTTCGGTGCTGCCGGAGGAAAACAACCGGCAGCTCGAGACCCTTCTCGCACGCCACGTGGACGCCCAGGAGTTGCCGATAGAGGCCGTCTGGGGGCGTGCGGTTTCGGTGGGGCGTCAGATCCTCACCGGCGACTCCGGGATGGACGGTTTCTACTACGCTGGCCTGACAAAGACTTGACGCATACGTCCCACAGCTGGCCGCGACTGCGCAGGGCCCTGATCGGACTGGGCCTGCTCGCGGGCCTGGTCGGGTCGCCCCTTGCCCTGGCGGCAGAGGAGGCCCCGCCGTTCGTCGTCAATGCCGTCTACCCGCGCAACGTCGACGGCGTCATCCGCATCGACGCCGACGTGCGCTACAGCCTGAACCCGGTCCTGCGGGACGCCCTGCACAATGGGGTGGACCTGGTCATCGAGATGGAGCTGCGCGTGCAGCGCCTGCGCGACTGGTGGGTCAACGAGGACGTGGCCGAGCTGGTACAGCGCTACCGCCTGGGTTACTACACCCTGAGCCGGCTGTACGTCGTGCAGAACCTCAATACCGGCGTGCAGACCACCTATCCCTCCCTCGGCTCCGCCCTCTATGCCCTGGGTGCCCTGCGTGACTTCCCGCTGATCGATACGTCCCTGCTGCTGCCCGGGGAACACTACCGGGGCGGCCTGCGCGCCCGCCTGGACATCGACCAGCTGCCCCTGCCCCTGCGGGTGCGCGCCTATGCCTCCGAAGACTGGCGTCCCGCCAGCGAGTGGTACGAATGGTCTCTGCCCTGAGGCGATTCGCGACCGGCGTACTGCCCATGCTCGGGCTGTTCGCCCTGCTGCTGATCTCGCTCTACGTGATGAGCGACGCGGCCCAGAACTCGGAGCGCTTCGGCCGGCTGTACGTGTGGCTGCTGCTCATCAACACCATCGTGCTGATGGTGCTCACGGTGATGATCGGCGTGAACCTCTTCGACACGGTGCGCCGCGTGATGCAGCGGGAGGCCGGCTCGCGGCTGACCCTGCGGCTGGTGGTGATGTTCATCGTGCTCTCGCTGGCCCCGGTCTCGATCGTCTACTACTTCTCCGTCAAGTTCATCGAACGCGGCATCGACAGCTGGTTCGACGTGCGCGTGGAGGGGGCGCTCAATGACGCCCTGGATCTGAGCCGCACCTCGCTCGATTACCGCCTGCGCCGTCACCTCAAGCAGGTGGAGGCGCTGGCGCGGGAACTGCGCTACGTCACCCCGCCGATGGCGCCGGCCACGCTCAGCGAGCAGCGGCAGCGCGTGGAGGCCTCCGAGCTCACGCTGTTCGGCGAGGTGACACGCATCATCGCCGTGAGCAGCGACGACACCACGCTGGTGGTGCCGCAGTTCCCGGCCGAGGAGATCGTGCTCATGCTCAAGCAGGGGCAGAACTACGTGGGCCTGGAGCCGCTGGCCGAGGGCGGGCTGCGGGTGCGCGTGGTGGTGCCGGTGCCGCGCGCCGATCCCATTTCCGAACAGCGCATGCTGCAGGCGCTGTTCGGCGTCGATCCGCGTATCGGCCGCCTGGCCGACAGCGTCAGCGGCGCCTTCGAGGCCTACAAGGAGCTGGCCTACGTGCGCAAGCCGCTGATCCAGAGCTACACCATCACCCTCTCCCTGGTGTTGCTGCTGTCGGTGCTGTTCGCCGTGTGGACGGCCTTTTATTCCTCGCGCCGCCTGATGGCGCCCATCCGCGAACTGGCGGAGGGGACCAAGGCGGTGGCGGCCGGCGAGTTCTCCAAGAAGCTGCCGGTGGGCAACCGCGACGAACTGGGCTTTCTGGTGCGCTCCTTCAACCAGATGACCGCCCGCCTGGCCTCGGCACGTGACGAGGCCGATCGCAGCCGCGGCCAGCTCGAGCGCCAGCGCACCTATCTCGAGGCCGTGCTGCGCCACCTTTCCTCCGGCGTGCTGACGCTGGATCGCAACCTGGTGCTGCGCATGAACAACGCGGCGGCAGACCAGATCTTCGGCTTCGAACTCGAGCACCACATCGGCCGGCCGCTGGCCGATATCGCACGACACTTCAAGGGCATGGAGCGCTTCTACGAGAGCATCCTCCCCATGCTGCTGGGCGATGCCAGCGAGTGGGAGGAGCAGGTGCTGCTGTTCGGCGGGGCGGGCTCGCGCACCCTGATC
>JAJLKJ010000043.1:0-14016 GCA_033839185.1 Gammaproteobacteria bacterium | reverse complement strand
ACCCATGGCTGACGTATCGCAATTGCAGGTTGAAACGGCACTGAGGGAGCTCGACGATCCCTACCTGGAAAAGGACCTGGTCTCCGCCGGCGCGGTGAAGAACATCGCCGTGGAGGGTGGCAAGGTGGCCGTGCAGATCGAGCTCGGCTATCCCTGTGACGGGATCAGGCAGCGGCTGGCGGACGATGTGCGCCGCAAGGTCGAGGCCATCAAGGGCATCACCGGCGTGGACGTGGCCGTGGGCTGGAAGATCACCCCGCATGCGGTGCAGAAGGGGCTCAAGCCCATGCAGGGCATCAAGAACATCATCGCCGTGGCCTCCGGCAAGGGCGGCGTGGGCAAGTCCACCACCTCGGTGAACCTGGCCCTGGCCCTGGCCGCCGAGGGCGCCAGCGTCGGCATACTCGATGCCGACATCTACGGCCCCAGCCAGCCGCGCATGCTGGGCGTGCACGGCAAGCCGGAGTCGAAGGACGGCAAGAGCCTCGAGCCGATGGAGGCCTACGGCGTGCAGGCCATGTCCATCGGCTTCCTCATCGACGAGGACACGCCGATGATCTGGCGCGGCCCCATGGTCACCCAGGCCCTGGAGCAGCTCCTCAACGACACCCGCTGGCGCGAGCTCGACTACCTCATCATCGACATGCCCCCGGGCACCGGCGACATCCAGCTCACCCTCTCCCAGCGCATCCCGGTGAGCGGTGCGGTGATCGTCACCACCCCCCAGGACATCGCCCTGCTGGACGCGCGCAAGGGTCTGAAGATGTTCGAGAAGGTCGAGGTGCCGATCCTCGGCATCGTCGAGAACATGAGCATCCACATCTGCTCCAAGTGCGGCTACGAGGAGCACATCTTCGGCGAGGGCGGCGGGCAGAAGATGTCGGACGACTACGGCGTGGACTTCCTCGGCGCGCTGCCGCTGGACATCCACATCCGCGAGGAGGCCGACAGCGGCAAGCCCACCGTCGTGGCCCAGCCCGACAGCCGCATCACCGAGATCTACCGCGAGATCGCCCGGCGCATGGCCGCCAGGCTCGCGCTCAAGGCCCGGGACTACAGCTCCAAGTTCCCGAACATCGTCATCCAGAACAACTGATGAAGGCTGCAACGGGGCGCGCTATACTGGCGCGCTTCGCGGCCGCGATCGGCCGGCACGAGCGTGGAGCGTGACGTCAGCATGAGTATCAAGTCCGACAAGTGGATCCGTCGCATGGCGGAAGAGCACGGCATGATCGAGCCCTTCGAGGCCGGTCAGGTGCGTCATGCCGGCGAGGAGCGCATCGTCTCCTACGGCACCTCCAGCTACGGCTACGACGTGCGCTGTGCCGACGAGTTCAAGATCTTCACCAACATCAATTCCTCCATCGTCGATCCCAAGGCCTTCGACGAGAAGAGCTTCGTCGACGTGAAGTCCGACGTGTGCATCATCCCGCCGAACTCCTTCGCCCTGGCGCGCACGGTGGAGTACTTCCGCATCCCGCGCAGCGTGCTGACCATCTGCCTGGGCAAGTCCACCTATGCGCGCTGCGGCATCATCGTCAATGTGACGCCGCTGGAACCCGAATGGGAAGGGCATGTGACGCTGGAGTTCTCCAACACCACACCGCTGCCCGCCAAGATCTACGCCAACGAGGGCGTGGCACAGATGCTGTTCCTCGAGTCCGACGAGGAATGCGATACCTCCTACCGCGATCGCGGCGGCAAGTACCAGGGCCAGCGCGGCGTCACCCTGCCCCGGACCTGATCCGGGGCCGCCGTACGCAAGACGGCCAGCCATGTCGGGCCCCTATCATCCCCAGCCCGGTGACCGGTTCGAGACGCTCTCCCGCGCGGCCTTCGGCGGCGACCCCGAGGCGCAGTTCCGCATGGGCGAGGTCCTGCGCCGGGGGCTGTTCGAGCTGCCGGTGGACGAGGTCCAGGCCCGTCACTGGTACGAGCGGGCCGCGACAGGCGGTCATCCCGGTGCCATCTTCCTGCTGAACAACTGGCGTAATCGCCGGCACTTCGCCTAGCCCCGCCCCTTTGTCGCACCAAAATATGGCGCGATTCCTGCATTGAATGGTGCGCATGCACCGCGGCCGGTCATAAATCAAGGACTTGCCCGGTGCCCACCAACAATGAACGCACCACGAAGAGGCGTGTCTGTCTGGCGTGCTTCATGACGGTGCATTGCCTGGGGTTGATAACGCAATGACATCTGCTGTGGATACCTTGTTCGTCCTGCTCGGCGCCATCATGGTGCTGGCCATGCACGCCGGTTTCGCCTTTCTCGAGGTCGGCACCGTCCGGCACAAGAATCAGGTCAATGCGCTGGTAAAGATCATCTCCGACTTCTCGGTCTCGACCATCGCCTATTTCTTCATCGGTTACACCATCGCCTACCAGACCGACTTCTTTGCCGGTGCGGCCTCGCTCAGTGAGGCCTCGGGCTACGCCCTGGTGAAGTTCTTCTTCCTGCTGACCTTCGCCGCTGCGATCCCGGCGATCGTCTCTGGCGGCATTGCCGAGCGCGCACGCTTTTATCCGCAGCTCGCCGCCACCTTTGCCCTGGTCGCGCTGGTCTATCCCTTCTTCGAGGGGCTGGTGTGGAATGGCATGTATGGCGTGCAGGACTGGATCGAGGCGAGTTTCGGCGCGCCGTTCAGCGACTTTGCCGGCTCGGTGGTGGTGCATGCCATGGGGGGCTGGATCGCACTCGCGGCGGTGCTGTGGCTCGGTCCGCGCCGGGGGCGCTACGGCAAGGGCGGCGAGATCTATGCACACCCGCCCTCGAGCATCCCCTTTCTCGCGCTGGGGGCCTGGATACTCACCGTCGGCTGGTTCGGTTTCAACGTGATGTCGGCACAGGAGGTCGGCGGCATCAGTGGCCTGGTCGCGGTCAATTCGCTCATGGCCATGGTCGGTGGTGTGCTCGCCGCGCTGTTCGTCGGTCGCAACGATCCGGGTTTCGTGCACAACGGGCCGTTGGCCGGACTGGTCGCCGTCTGCGCCGGCTCGAATCTGATGCACCCGCTGGGTGCGCTGATCACCGGACTGGTGGCCGGCGCGCTATTCGTCTGGACCTTCACACTGGTGCAGAACCGCTGGCGTATCGATGACGTGCTGGGCGTCTGGCCGCTGCACGGTTTGTGCGGTGCCTGGGGCGGCATTGCTGCCGGCATTTTCGGTCTGGAGGCATTGGGTGGCATGGGGGGCGTGAGTTTCCTCTCGCAGCTCGTCGGTACCTTGATGGGTGTGGCCGTCGGCTTCCTCGGCGGCGCCGTCGTCTATGGCGCGCTCAGATTGACGGTCGGCATACGCCTGTCCGACGAGGACGAGTTCAAGGGCGCCGACCTCGCCATCCACCGGATCAGTGCCGAGCCGGATTACGGCAACCGCTGATCCGGTACAGGTATTCCCATATATGCAGACGGCCCGCTCGGCGGGCCGTCTGCATGTCTGTGCTGAGGTTTCACTCAGGCGTATCCCTTGCCTGTGCATGTCCTGATCAATCCATTGTCGCCGTCTGGCCGGCATCGCTAGTCAATCGATCATGGTGCTGGTTCGGGATTAGAGTGTGATCTTTTTTGCTATCGAGAAACGTATCCGGTGATGCGGAAGAGTGCGGCAGGAAACAACACGCGTGCAGTTCACCAGTCTTGTCGAGTCGCTGCAAAGTTGATTTGTCGGCAAAGACACGTTAAACCTATTCCGCGAGTTTTCCGAAAAAGTACAAAACGGGAGTTTTTTGATGGCAGCAAAGAAGAAAGCGAAACAGGCGCAGCCGCGTTCGGTTGTTGCAATCAAGGCGATGAACGATGCGGAAAAGGCCCTGGCGAAGGCGCAGGATGAAATGTCCCGTAGCGTGGAACGCGCCGTGGCCGCCGCGAGTAAGGATGTCGATGCCGCCAAGCGCAAACTGGATGCGCAGAGCAACAAGGCGAAGAAGGCGCTGGAGCGCTCGCGCAAGGCCAAGACCCCGGCCGCCAAGCAGAAGGCCGTGGATGCGCGTAACGCCATCCTGGAAGAGCGGCATGCTGCCCGTGCGGAATACGATGCCGCCAAGTCCCGCCTGGTCGAGGCCAGGGCGGCCGAGGCCCGTCACAAGCTGGTCCAGAAGGGCATGGACAAGGTAATGAAGGCGGCCGAAAAGGCATTGGCGAAGAAGTCGCGCACGCGCCGCAAGAAGGCTCGTCGCCGCAGCAAGCCGGCGGCTGCCTGATCGCATTCGACAGCCAACGAAAAAGGGGCCCTCGGGCCCCTTTTTCGTTGGCTGCTGCCGAGCAATGATCGCTACTTGATCGCCTCTGTCGACTTGCGCAGCCAGGCCTCGAACTTGGGGATCTCGCGTTCGATGACATCCCCGTCCTCGTAGACATGCGCCACCATGGTAATGCCCTGGGCGCGGGCCAGGGTCTCCATGGCGAGTTCATCGGATAGCCGCGAACTGGCGCCCAGTTGCCGGTATTGCGCGATCAGCCAGTCGCGGAAGATGTCGAACATGGCGCGCGTGATGCGCTGCAGGTCGCGCTGGCCCTTGCCGAGCTCGGCATTGATGGTGCCCATGGGGCAGCCGAAGCGGGTCAGGTCGTTGGTGTTTTCCAGCAGCATGCGGGCGAAGTTGCGCAGCCGGACCCGCGGGTCCTTTTCTTCGCGGTTCCAGCCGTTGAGCATGTCGGTGATCACCTCGAGCCGGTGATCGATGACCGCGCGCAGGATGTCGTCCTTGGTCTTGAAGTAGTAGTAGATGTTGCCACGTTGCACGTCTGTGGCATCGACGATGTCGGTGAAGGAGGTGTGGTTGTAGCCACCCTCATAGAACAGGCGGTTGGCGGTTTCGACGATCAGGTGACGGACCTGGTCGCCCTTGCTGCGCGTGTTCTTGTTGTTGTCGTCGGACATGGCCTCAGTATACCCCAGACGTTGGCGGCGTCATGACTTCTACCGGTGCTCAGATGAGGAGCAGGGTGGCCAGCCCGAGGAAGGCGAGGAAACCGACCACGTCGGTGACGGTGGTGAGTACCACGGAGCCGGCCAGCGCGGGATCGATGCCGAAGCGTTTCATGATCACGGGGATGGTGACCCCGGCAAGGGCTGCGGCGATCAGGTTGAGCACCAGGGCAATGGCGATGATGCCACCGATCTGCCAGTCGCCGAACCAGATCACGGCGACGATGGCGACGATGGCCGCCCAGGTCAGCCCGTTGATCGCGCCGACCATGAGCTCCTTGGTCATCAGCCAGCGGGTGTTGGTCTTGCCGACCTGGCCGAGCGCCAGGCCACGGATCACCAGGGTGAGTGTCTGGCTGCCCGCGATGCCGCCCATGCTGGCGACGATGGGCATGAGCACGGCCAGTGCCACCACCTTCTCGAGCGTGCCCTGGAACTGGCCGATGACCCAGGAGGCGAGGAAGGCGGTGATGAGGTTGGTGCCGAGCCAGAAGGCGCGGCGCTTCGCGCTGGCCATCACGGGGGCGAAGATGTCGTCTTCCTCGTTGAGGCCGGCCATGCTCATCACGGAGTGGTCGGCCTGGTCGCGGATGACGTCGACCACGTCATCGATGGTGATGCGGCCGAGCAGGCGGCCGTCGTCGTTGACCACGGCCGCCGAGATCAGGTCGCGGTCCTGGAAGCGCTTGGCCACGTCGGTGGCCGGCATGGCGGCGGGGATCGCCTCGCGCGAGCTGTCCATGACCTCGGCCACGGTGTGGTCCAGCTCGGCGGTGAGCAGTACCGTGAGCGGCAGCATGCCACGGTACATCTCGTCGCGATTGACCACGATCAGGCTGTCGGTGGCCTCCGGCACCTCGCCGCGGCGGCGCAGGTAACGCAGCACCACGTCGAGGGTGACGTCGGCGCGCACGGTCACCGTGTCGACGTTCATGAGGCCGCCGGCGGTGTCCTCGTCGTAGAACAGCACCTGTTCCAGGCGGTCGCGGTCGGCCTTGTCCATGGAGCGCAGGACCTCGCCGATGACGGTGCCCGGCAGGTCCTGGATGAGGTCGGCGAGGTCGTCGGTGTCCAGCGTGCCGGCGGCGGCGAGCAGCTCGTGCGGCTCCATGGCGTCGATCAGGCCGGCCCGGACCTCGTCGCCCACGTGCACCAGGGTCTCGCCGCGGTTCTCGGGCTCCACCAGCTCCCAGACGAACTCGCGCTGGGAAGGCGGCAGGGACTCGATGAGATGCGCGATCTCGGCGGCATGCAGGGCATTGAGCATGCGCCGGACCTTGCTCAGCGTGCCCGACTGCAGGGCCTCGGTGAGGGCCTGCAGGCGGTCGCCACTGTCTTCGCGCAGTTCTTCGCTCATCTGTTCTGCAGCCGGCATGGGGTGATGGGATGGTCGCCCCAGTGTATCAGGGCGGGGCGGGCTAAAAAATCGCGTGATGCGCGTTTTTGCGCATCCCGGTCTACAGGGCGTTGAGTCGCGTCACCAGCTCGGCCACGGCCGGTTCCGTGTGGGCGGTATCGAGCAGGTGCATCAGCGGGCGCAGTGCCTCCAGGTCGGTATCCAGTATGCGGCGCTTGATCTCGCCGAGCATGTTGGGCCGCACGCTGAACTCGGTGAGCCCCATCCCCAGGAGCAGGCGGGTGAGTCGCAGGTCGCCGGCCATCTCGCCGCACATGGCCACCGGTGTGGCCACCCGCTGGCCGGCCTCGATGGTCAGGGTGATCAGGCGCAGTACGGCCGGGTGCAGCGGGTCGTAGAGGTAGGTGACGGATTCATCCAGCCGATCGATGGCCAGGGTGTACTGGATGAGATCGTTGGTGCCGATGGAGAGGAAGTCGAGCTGGCGGGCGAAGTGTTCGCTCAGCAGGGCGGCGGCCGGTGTCTCGATCATACCGCCGACGGGGATCTCGGCATCGAAGCGCCGACGCTCCCGCCGGAGCTGGTGCTTGGCGCGTTCCAGCAGCTCCAGGGCCTGGTCGAGCTCGGCGGGGGAGGTGAGCATGGGCAGCATGATGCGTACCGGGCCCTGGTGGGAGGCGCGCAGGATGGCGCGCAGCTGCACCAGGAAGACCTCGGGTTCCTTCAGGCTGCGGCGGATGGCGCGCAGGCCGAGGGCGGGATTCAGCGCCTGCCCCGCCCCATCGACATCCAGCTTGTCCGCCCCAAGGTCCACCGTGCGTATGGTGACGGGGCGCCCCTGGCTCGCGTTCACCAGGCGTCGGTAGTGACGCAGCTGTTCTTCCTCGCCGGGCGGCGCGGTCCGGTTGAGAAACAGGTATTCGGTGCGATAAAGCCCCACCCCGTCGGCGCCGGCGTGGCGCAGGGCGCGCAGGTCCTCGGCCAGCTCGACGTTGGCCATGAGCTGGATGGCCTGGCCATCGCGCGTACAGGCGGGGGTGTCGACCAGGGCGCGCAGGGCACGGACGTGCTGCCGGGCCGCCTTCTGCCGCTGCCGGTAATGGCGTGACAGGCGGTCGTCCGCCCCTGCCAGCACCATGCCGGTGTCGCCGTCGATGATCAGGTCCTCGCCATCGTGCAGCAGGCTGCTGGCGGTATGGGTGCCGACCACGGCCGGAATGCCGAGCCCACGCGCCATGATGGCGGTATGCGAGAGTGGGCCGCCGGCGTCGGTGACGAAGCCGGCGATCTGCGCCTCCTGCAGCAGCACCATGTCGGCAGGCGACAGGTCGTCGGCGACCACCACGCGGCCGCGCAGGTTGCGGCGCGGCGGGACGCTGCCCTCGTCCTCGAGCAGGGTGCGCTGCAGGCGTTCGATCACGTAGGCGACGTCATCGCGCCGGGTGCGCAGGTAGGCGTCCTCCATCGCGTCGAAGACGCTGACGATGTTGTCCTGCTGGATCTTCAGCGCCCACTCGGCGTTGCACTGGCGCTCGCGGATCAGGGTGATGGTGTCTTCCGCCAGCAGCCGGTCCCCGAGCATGAGCAGGTGGGTGTCGATGAAGCCGGCCACATCGCGGGGGGCGTCGGCGGGGATGTGACGCTGGATGTCGCGCAGCTGGCGGGTGACGGTGGCCAGCGCCCGGCGAAAACGGGCGACCTCGTCGGCGAGGTGCTGGCGGGGGATGGCGTATTCGAGCACATCCGGCCGGCCACGGCGCAGCACATGGGTCTTGCCCATGGCGATGCCCGGTGAGACTCCGGTACCGGTAAGCAGCAGCGTCATGCCATGTCATCCTTGGGGGTTTCCCCTGAGGATAGTCGGCATGGGGCTGTTGCGGGTTATTCGTCCTCGCCGAAGCGGTTCTCGATGAGGGCCTCGAGATCGGCCAGGGCCTGCTCGGCGTCGGCACCATCGGCATGAATGGTGATCTGGCTGCCCCTGGCGGCGGCCAGCATCATGACACCCATGATGCTCTTGCCGTTGACGCGGCGGGCGCCTTTCTCGATCTCGACCTCGCTGTCGAAGGTGGAGGCGAGGTTGACGAACTTGGCAGCGGCACGTGCGTGCATGCCGAGCTTGTTGATGATGTTGACCTGTCTGCTGGGCATGCGGGTGAGGCTCAGGTGTTGTCGGCGTCGGCCAGCATGATGCCGTCGTGGCCTCCGCTGATGGCCTTGTCGCTCAATTGGTCGAGTGGAAGCTGGGCATAGTTGAACACGCGCACCAGCATGGGCAGGTTGAGCCCCGCCACCACGCGGATGTGGGTGCGCCGCATCAGGCGGGTGGCGATGTTGCTCGGCGTGGAACCGAACATGTCGGTGATCACCAGCACGCCCTCGCCGCTGTCGAGCTGTTCGCACATGGCCAGGGCACGGGCCAGCACCTCGTCGGGGTCGTCATTCTGCGAGACGGCCAGCGCCGCCGCCGGCAGCGGATGCGAGCCGAGCATGGAGGTGGCGGTGGCAAGCAGGTCGTCGCCGATGCGGTTATGCGTTACCAGTAGTAGTCCTGCCGACATCTTGATTCCTGTGTTCAGGAGAGTTCGCGGTGTCTGGTGCTGACGTCGTTCTCCGGGCGATGCCGGAAATGCCGGGCCAGCCGTTCTACCATGTAAACCGAGCGGTGCTGCCCCCCGGTGCAGCCGACCGAGACCGTCAGGTAGCAGCGGTTTTCGGCGACGAAGCGCGGAATCCAGGTCTCGAGGAAGTCGCGCAGCATGCCGTACATCTCTTCCACCAGCGGGTGGCCCTCGAGGTATTCCACCACCCCGGGGTCGCGCCCGGTCTGCTGCCGCAGCCTCGGCTCCCAGTGGGGGTTGGGCAGGCAGCGGATATCGAACACGTAGTCCGAGTCGGCCGGGGCCCCGTGCTTGTAGCCGAAGGACTGGAATAATAAAGACAGTGCACCGTCATTGCTACCGGCAACGCGCTCGCGCACCATCGCCGTGAGTTCATGGACATTGGTGCGGGTGGTGTCGATGATCAGGTCGGCCTCGTTGGCGACCTGCCCGAGCAGGGTCTTTTCGACCTGGATGGCCTCGATCAGGGGGATGCCCTTGCGGGCCAGCGGGTGCTTGCGCCGGGTCTCGCTGAAGCGTTTGAGCAGGGTGTTGATTTCGGCCTGGAAATAGACCACCTGCACGTCGATGTCCATGGTCCGCAGTTCGGCCAGGATCTGCGGGAAGCGCTCGAGTTCGTCCACGCCGCTGCGGGCGTCGATGCCCACGGCCGCACGGTCGTAGAGTTTCAGGCGCGGACTCATGAGCTGCTGCACCACGGCCGTCACCAGTCCGAGGTGCAGGTTGTCGATGCAGTAATAGCCCTGGTCTTCCAGGGCATGCAGGGCGACGGTCTTGCCGGAGCCCGACAGTCCGCTGACGATGACGAGTTTCATTGGTCCTGGTTGATGAGGCGTTGTTGTTTGCGGGCGAAGTCGTCTCCCGCATTGTAGCCGCTCATGCGCAGCAGGTGGTTGCGCACGGCCACCTCCACCAGTACGGCGAGGTTGCGGCCCGGCGCCACCGGCAGGGTGATCTCGGGAATCTCGATGCCGAGGATGTTGCGGCTGCGGATGTCGCCGTGCAGGCGGTCGATGGCATCGATATCGAGGTCGCGGAAGTGCTGCAGGTTGATGATGAGCCGCAGGTACTTGCTCGCCTTGATGGCGTTGTCGCCATACATGGAGCGGATGTTGAGCACGCCCAGTCCGCGCACCTCGATGAAGCCCTGCAGCAGCGGCGGGCAGGTGCCCTGCAGGATGTCGGGGGCGATGCGCGCGAACTCCGGGGCATCGTCCGCGACCAGGCGGTGGCCGCGGGTGATGAGGTCCAGCGCCAGCTCGCTCTTGCCCACGTTGCTGCCGCCGGCCAGCAGTACGCCGATCCCGAGTACTTCCATGAACACGCCGTGGATGGTGGTCTGTTCGGCGAGCCGGTTGGTGAAGAAGTAGCGCAGGATGTTGATGATTTCGTGGCTGGAGCGCGGCGAGCGGAAGATCGGCGTGTTGTGCTGGTCGCAGAGTGCGAGCAGGTCTTGCGGCGGCTCGCCCTGGTCCGAGATCACGATCGCCAGCGCGTCGCCGTTGAACAGCAGGGCCAGGGCGTCGCGGCGGGCATCGCCCTGCAGGCGGTTGAGATAGTCGAGCTCGCGCTCGCCCACCACCTGCACCTGGTTGGCATGGATGAGGTTGAGATGGCCGAGCAGGGAGGGGCCGCCGCGGCGGGCGAGATCGCGTTTGATGGTGCGTTGCGCACCACGCCTGCCGGCCAGCCACTCCAGCTCCAGCCCCGAGCGCATGGCGTCGAAGAGGGAGCGGACGGTGAGTGGCTGGGACATGCGAATCAGGCCGCCTGACGAGCTTCCCATTTGCCGATCAGCGACAGCAGGCAGTGCGCATCGCGGCAGTCACGGATGTCTCCGGTCATCTGTTCGTCACTGAACATCTGCGCGAGCTGGGCCAGCGTCTGCAGGTGTTCGTCGGTACTGGCCTCCGGCACCACCAGGGCGAACAGGATGTCCACCGGCTTGTGGTCGGGGGCGTCGTAATCCACGCCGCCATCCAGCGTGACCAGGGCGGCCACGGCCTTGCTGGCGCCGGCCGTCCGGCCATGGGGGATGGCAACACCATGCCCCAGGCCGGTGCTGCCGAGCCGCTCGCGGCTCAGCAGGCTGTCGAAGATCTCGCTGGCGGTGAGACCGTCGGTACCGCTGGCCAGCAGCTCACTGAGCTTCTCCAGCGCACGCTTCTTGCTGGTGGATGCCGTGTGGCACTGCACGCGTTCGGGACTGAGTAGGGCCTCGATGTTCATAAGCTTGCTGTTGCAACCTCACTCGGCTTGCGTCTTGATGGAGCCTTCGCTGCGGTGATGATCCGTGACCTTTTCCTTGTGCTTCACCACCTGACGGTCCAGCTTGTCGATCAGGGCGTCGATGGCGGCGTACATGTCCTCTTCGACGGCCTCGGCATGGATTCTGTTCCCGGAGAGCAGCAGGGTGCCTTCGGCCTTGTGGCGCTGCTTTTCGACTTCGAGCACGACATGCACGTCGATCACGTTGTCGAAGTGGCGCTCGAGGCGGTCCATCTTTTCGTTGACGTAGTCGCGCAGCGGTTCGGTGATGTCGACGTGATGACCGGTCAGATGCAGTTGCATGATTGATGACTCCGTTTGCTGTGAATGGATCAGGCCAGGCGCTTGCGCTCGTTGCTGGGCGGTATCGTCATGGCCTCCCGGTATTTCGCGACCGTGCGCCGGGCGACATTGATGCCGCGCTCCACCAGGATGGCGGCGAGCTTGCTGTCACTCAGGGGCTTGGCCGGGCTTTCTTCCTCGATGAGCTTGCGAATCATGGCGCGGATGGCGGTGGCGGAACATTCGCCGCCGTCGGCCGTCGCCACATGGCTGGAGAAGAAATACTTGAACTCGTAAATCCCGCGCGGCGTGTGCATGTACTTCTGCGTGGTCACGCGCGAGATGGTCGATTCGTGCATGTCGAGCTGTTCGGCGATGTCGCGCAGCACCAGCGGCTTCATGGCTTCGTCGCCGTATTCGAGAAAGCCGCGCTGGCGTTCGACGATGGCCGTGGCAACCCGCAGCAGGGTCTCGTTGCGGCTCTGCAGGCTCTTGATGAACCAGCGGGCCTCCTGCAGGTTTTCCTTGAGATAGGTGTTGTCGGCACTCTGGTCGGCGCGCTTGATCAGGCTCGCATAGAGCTGGTTGATGCGCAAACGCGGGGCGATGTCCGGGTTGAGCTCCACCTGCCAGCTGCCGTTGTGGCGGCGTACGAACACGTCCGGCACGATGTACTCGGCCCGCGAGGCGGTGACGACTTCGCCCGGCCGCGGGTTGAGGGTCTGGATCAGGCCGATCACCTGCTGCAGCTGCCCCTCGTCGAGTTTCATCTTGCGCATGATCTGTTTGTAGTCGCGATTGCCCAGAAGTTCGAGAAAATCGCGGACCAGCACCCGGGCCTCCGCCAGCCAGGGGGTGTCGGGCGGCAGGTGATCGAGCTGTATGCCCAGGCAGTCGCGCAGGTCGGCTGCACCGCAGCCCTGCGGGTCGAGCTGCTGGATCAGGTGCAGCACGGCCATCACCTCGTCGAGCTCCACGTCCAGGTCGTCGGCGAGGCTGGCGTGGATGGACTCGATGGGTTCGCCGAGATAGCCGTCCTCGCCGATGGCATCGACGATGGCCGCGGCGATGGCGCGGTCCACGTCGCTCATCGTCGTCAGGTCGAGCTGCCAGGCAAGGTGCTCCTGCAGGGTCTCCTCCCCGCCGCTCTGGTTCTCGAAGATGTCGCGGCCGTCGTCCGGGGCGCTGCCGGTGTGCGGGGCGGGGATGTCGTAGATGTCGTCCCACTGGGTGTCCACCGGCAGGTCTTCCGGGATGTGCTCCTGGTCCTGTGCGCCGCGCTCGTACTCCGCCTCGCTGCCCGACGGCGTGGTCTCGCGGGCCTCGGCCTCGCGCCCTGCTTCCTCACCCTCGCGCGCGGCGGCCTCGTAGCCTTCCTCGTCGTAATCGCCCTCGTCGGCCCCGTCCTCGGCCGTCTCGAGCATGGGGTTCTGTTCCAGGGTCTCCTGGATCTGGGCCTGCAGCTCCAGCGTCGACAGCTGCAGCAGGCGGATGGCCTGCTGCAGCTGCGGGGTCATGGTCAGCTGCTGACCGAGACGGAGCTGGACCGAGGGTTTCAGCATCGGGGAAGGTGTCTGTGGGCTGATGAACTGGCGCGGATTCTACTGCATATCGGTACGACATGCAGGCGTTGTTCCAGCCGGGCCCGGGCCCTGGGATATGCGGGGTTTCTGGTCATTCCATGGGAATTATAGGGTAGATCGCCCCGCGGATGGCAGCCGTTTCTACAGCCGGAAGTGTTCCCCGAGATAGACCTTGCGCACCTGGGGGTCCGCCAGGATCGCCTCGGGGGCGCCGTCGGCGATGATCTGGCCATTGCTGAGGATGTAGGCGCGGTCGCAGATGCCCAGGGTCTCGCGCACGTTGTGGTCGGTGATGAGCACGCCGATGTTGCGCTCGGTGAGGTGGGCGACGATGCGCTGGATGTCCAGTACGGAGAGGGGGTCCACGCCGGCAAAGGGTTCGTCGAGCAGGATGAAGGCGGGTTCCATGGCCAGGGCCCGGCCGATCTCCACGCGCCGGCGTTCGCCGCCCGACAGGCTCATGCCCTGGCTGTCGCGCAGGTGGCTGATCTGCAGCTCGTAGAGCAGGCCGTTGAGCTTGTCCTCGCGGTCCTGGCGGCTGAGCTCCCGGCGTGTCTCCAGCACGGCCATGATGTTCTGTGCCACGGTGAGGCTGCGAAACACCGAGGCCTCCTGCGGCAGATAGCCCACGCCCAGACGCGCGCGCCCATGCATGGGCAGCCGGGTGAGGTCCTGGTCGTCGAGGGTGATACGGCCTTCGTCGCAGGGCACCAGACCCACCACCATGTAGAAGGAGGTGGTCTTGCCGGCGCCGTTGGGGCCGAGCAGCCCCACCACCTCGCCGCTGTCGACGTGGAAGGAGACCCCGTCGAGGATGACGCGGCCACGGTAGCGCTTTTTCAGGTCGTCGGCGCCCAGACGGCTCATGGTGCAGGCTCTCCGGCGGGCGCGTCTTCGGCCGGCGTCTCTTCCGGGAGGTAGATGATCTCCACCCGCTCGTTCGGCGCCTGCGTGCCGGCCAGCACCTGTTCGGTCT
>JAJLKJ010000042.1:0-7852 GCA_033839185.1 Gammaproteobacteria bacterium | reverse complement strand
ATATGGCAAAGATTGCCATTTTCAGGAGAAGGGGAAGCGTGCGTCACCTGCTTTCCTCGTGCGCGACAGTTACGGGCCGCCCTATGTTTTATAGCCACAGAGGACACAGAGGGCACAGAGAGGGAGCCGCAAAGCGGTTTTACTCTGTGCCCTCTGTGTCCTCTGTGGCCGAAACGTGTTTTGTGTTTGGACCCTCCCGAGCCATCGGCATGGCGGCCACGGGCCCTATGGGCGTTCCCCTTTCGTGGGAGGCCAGCCCTCTGGCCGATGGGTCGGATCGGTTAAGGTCGTCATCGCCGAGGGGGCTCGGCTACGGCACGGCAGATGCCCATGCCGGCCTGGGTGCCAACCCTTGATCGCGCCTTGCAGCGCTCCTACGAGCCTCCCGTTCGCTGTGGCCATAACGGATTGGAGCGCATCGACTCTTCGTCTGCCGCCTTCCCCTCAGGCCCCAAGAACCTGTACGCCACATACATCAAAAATCCACTTATTGTTAAAAATTGTGAAGTTCGTCATGTAACGGTTGTCAAAAACGTGACGCCTCCCTAGCCTAGGCTCTGAAGAACCCGAACGAGCCGGATTTCTGGCGCCGACCTGGCGCCCCGGCCGTCAGACTTGCTGTCGGGGATGACGAAAATACGGGCAAGGGAGCTTGCCGAGTCTGGCATGGGCATCCCCCGGTAGAGGGGAAAAGAACAAAGACCCGTGAGTGAGGATTTGGCGTGAGTTCAATGCAAGCTTCCCGTGTGCTGGTGATCGACAACGATACCGAGCGGGCCCTGGCCCTGCGTGCCGTGCTGGAGTTCGTCCACTGCGAGGCGGTGGTGACCGGGGCGGATGGCTGGCAGGGCATGGCGGCTGATCCTGACGACTACCTCATGGCCTTCGTCGGCGACTGCGGCGCCGAGCAGGCCCTGCTGCAGACGGTGCAGGCCCTGTCGCACTGGGGCGAGGACCTGCCGCTATGTACCGTCAAGGAGCAGGTCGGCCAGCTGCCCGTCGAGGCGCAGGACCGCCGCATCTGCTGCACCCCGGAGTATCCCTTCCGCTATGCCGACCTCACCCAGTGCCTGCAGCAGGCGCGGGTGATGCGCGAGCGCCTGCAGGCCGGACGCGATCCCGAGCTCTTCCGCGTGCTGGTGGGCGTCAGCCCGGCCATCGACGGCGTACGCTCCTTCATCGAGCGCGTGGCCCGCACCGACGCCACCGTGCTGGTACAGGGCGAGACCGGCACCGGCAAGGAGGTGGTGGCGCGCAACATCCACTATCACTCCGAGCGCCGCGACAAGCCCTTCGTCGCCGTGAACTGCGGCGCCATTCCCCCGGACCTGCTGGAGAGCGAGCTCTTCGGCCACGAGAAGGGGGCCTTCACCGGCGCGATCAGCGCCCGCCAGGGCCGCTTCGAGCTGGCCGAGGGGGGCACGCTGTTCCTGGACGAGATCGGCGACATGCCGTTGATGATGCAGGTGAAGATCCTGCGCGTACTGCAGGAACGCACCTTCGAGCGCGTGGGCAGCAACAAGAGCATGAAGACCAACGTGCGCATCGTCGCCGCCACGCACCGCGACCTGGAGGCCATGATCGGCGAGGGACAGTTCCGCGAGGACCTCTACTACCGCCTCAATGTCTTTCCCATCGAGATGCCGCCGCTGCGCGAGCGGGCCGATGACCTGCCCTTCCTGATCGAGGACCTCTGCCATCGCATGGCGGCCGACGGCCGCGGCGACGTGCACCTCACCCATGGGGCGATCGGCACGCTGGCCCGCTATCCCTGGCCCGGCAACGTGCGCGAGCTGGCCAACCTGCTGGAGCGCCTGGCGATCCTGCATCCCCACGGCCAGGTGGATGTGGCCGACCTGCCGGCCCGCCTGCTCAAGGCGGTGGGCGAGGAGGTGCCGGCACCGGCAGCCCGTCCCTCGGCCATGCCGGCCGTGAGTGGCGCGCGCCTGCCGCCCGGCGGCATCGACCTCAAGGAACACCTCGGCGAACTGGAGGTGGGGCTTATCCGCCAGGCCCTGGACGAGGCCGACGGCGTGGTGGCGCGCGCCGCCAAGCTCCTGGGCATGCGCCGCACCACCCTGGTGGAGAAGATGCGCAAGTACGATATCTCCCGTCCGGACGAGATGGCCGAGGCCAACTGACGGAAATTTGACTGCCCGCCATCCCCGCCTGAATGGCTAACCCGTTGTTTTAACAGTATTTGCAAGTTGGGCACGGTTCTTGCTCCAGTATCCCCAGGGGCAAGAACCTGCCCCCGGCAGGCCGAAACCGGCCGCCGGGGACGACAAAAACCCGACGAGGCAGATACTGTTGCAACCGGATCACGCACAACTCGCCGAGGCCTTCGCGGCCTTCAACTCGCTCTCGAGCCAGCTCGCGTCCAGCTACGCGGCGCTGGAGCGGCGCGTGGCCGAGCTGAGCGAGGCCCTGGCCGACGCGCACAGCGAGCGGCTGCTCGAGCTGCAGGCCCGCGAGGCCCTGGCCCGGCGCCTGGAGCGGCTGATGGCCGCGCTGCCGGGTGGCGTGCTGGTGCTGGATGCCGCGGATCGCATCATCGACGCCAATCCGGGCGCCCTGGCCCTGCTGGGCGAACCCCTGCTGAATGAATCCTGGGCAGCGGTGCAGCGCCGTGCCTTCGTCGCCACCGCGGTGGGCGGCGACCGGGTGCTGGCCGACGGCCGCCGTCTCAATCTCTCCCTGAGCCTGCTGGGCGACGCCGACGAGCGCGTGGTGCTGCTCTCGGACGTCACCGATTCCCGCCGCATCCAGACCGAACTCGACCGCAAGCAGCGCCTCGCCGCCATGGGCGAGATGGTGGCGGGTCTGGCCCACCAGGTGCGCACGCCGCTGGCGGCCTCGCTGCTCTATGCCGAACAGCTCGCCGCGCCGCTGGACCCCGCACGCCGCCAGCACGTGGGCGAGCGCCTGTGCGGTCGCCTGCGCCACCTCGATCGCCTGGTGAACGACATGCTGCTGTTCGCCCGCGGCGATGCGCAGGACCTGGCGCCGGCCACGGCGCGCGAACTCATCGAGGCGGCGCTGGCCAACCTGGCCCCGCTGCTGCCGGCAGGCCTCAGCCCGGCGCTGGCCGGCGATACCCTGGATACCCCCCTCGAGGTGAACCGCGAGGCCGTGGTTGGCGCGCTCACCAACCTCGGCATGAACGCCCTGCAGGTGGCCGGCGCGCGGGCGGGTCTCGTCTTCGAGGCGACGGCCGATGGCGAGGCCCTGCGTCTGGCCGTGCTGGACGAGGGGCCGGGGCTGGCCGATGCCGAGCGCGTCTTCGAACCCTTCTACTCCACCCGCCGCGACGGCACGGGCCTGGGCCTGGCCGTGGTGCGCGCGGTGGCCGAGGGCCACGGCGGCGTGGCCTTCGCCGAGAACCGGGCACGGGGCGGGGCCTGCGTGGGCCTGCGCCTGCCGCTGACCCGGCGCCACACCCTCCTGCCGAGCGGCACGCAGCCGCCGGCCAGACAACAACAATCCGCAACGAGGTGATTCCATGTCGCGATCCACAATCCTGATCGTGGAAGACGATGACGCCCTGAGAGAGGCGCTCTCCGACACCCTGACGCTGGCCGGTCATCCGGTGACGGCCGTGGGCGATGCCGAGGCGGCGCTGGCGGCGCTGCGCGAGGGCCCGGTGGGCATGCTGTTCAGCGACGTGCAGCTGGGGGCGATGGACGGCTTCGAGCTGCTGCGGCGGGTGCGCCACCTGCGCCCCGACCTGCCGGTGGTGCTGATGACGGCCTACGGCACCATCGAGAAGGCGGTGCAGGCCATCCGCGACGGGGCGACCGACTACCTGGTGAAGCCCTTCGAGGGCCGCGTGCTGGTGGAGATGGCGGAACGCCACCTGCCGGCGGCCGCGGCGGCCGGTGCCCCCCGCCTGGTGGCCGAGGACCCGCGCAGCCTGGAGCTCGTGGCCCTGGCCGAGCGCGTGGCCGCCTCGGAAGCGACGGTGATGATCACGGGTGAATCCGGTACCGGCAAGGAGGTCTTCGCCCAGTACATCCACGATCACTCGGCGCGTGCCGGCGGTCCCTTCGTGGCCATCAACTGCGCGGCCATTCCCGAGAACATGCTCGAGGCCATGCTCTTCGGTCACGAGAAGGGGGCCTATACCGGTGCCCACGAGGCGCGCCGCGGCAAGTTCGAACAGGCCAACGGCGGCACCCTGCTGCTGGACGAGATCTCCGAGATGGACCTCGGCCTGCAGGCCAAGCTGCTGCGCGTGCTGCAGGAGCGGGAGGTGGAGCGTCTGGGCGGCCGCCAGCCGGTGCCGCTGGACGTGCGCATGATCGCCACCTCCAACCGCAACCTGCAGGAGGAGGTGGCCGCCGGCCGCTTCCGCGAGGACCTGTTCTACCGCCTCACGGTCTTCCCCCTGCAGCTGCCGCCGCTGCGCGAGCGCCTGGCCGACGTGCTGCCGTTGGCGCGCGCCTTCGTCGGTCGTCACGGCCAGCGCTTCACGCTCTCGGCCGGTGCCGAACAGCGCCTGCTGGAACACCGCTGGCCGGGCAACGTGCGCGAGCTCGACAACGTGATCCAGCGTGCCGTGATCCTGGCGGCCGGGCCGCAGATCGAGGCCGCCGACATCCGCTACGTGCCGGTGGCCGGTGCCAGCCACGACCAGGCGCCGCGCACCGGGGACTCGCTGGATTCCAGCCTGAAGAACCGCGAGAGCCAGGTGATCATCGAGGCCCTGAAGGCCGGCAACGGCAGCCGCAAGCAGGCCGCCGAACGGCTGGGCATCAGCCCGCGCACACTGCGCTACAAGCTCGCGCGCATGCGCGAGGCCGGCATCGCGATTCCGGGCTGAGACGAACGCAAGGGAGACGACCATGAGCAACGACATCCAGATCAACCAGGTGCTGCAGCAGATGCGCGCCATGGCAGCCCAGGCGGGCACGCAGCCCGAACGGGCCGGCGCCGTACCGGGGGCGGGCGAGGGGCAGGTGGACTTCGCGTCCCTGCTCAAGCAGTCCATCGACAGCGTGAACCAGACCCAGCAGACCGCCGGCGCCATGACCCGTGCCTTCGAGCGGGGCGATCCCAATGTGGACCTGGCGGAGGTGATGGTCTCCATGCAGAAGGCGAGCCTCTCCTTCGAGGCCATGAAGCAGGTGCGCAACCAGCTGCTCAAGGCCTACCAGGACATCATGAACATGCCGGTGTAAGCGGCAGGCAACCCAACGCGAGCGGAATCGAAACCCTATGGCAATCGTCGATGCAAACAATCTCCCCGCCCAGTTGCAGGGTCAGCTGCAGGGCCTGAACCGCCTGTCGGCCGTCCGCCAGGTGGGGCTGATCGTCGGCCTGGCCGCCACCATCGCGCTGGGCGTGGCCATCGTGCTCTGGTCGCAGGAGCCGAACTACGGCCTGCTCTATGCCAACCTCAGCGACCGGGACAAGGCGGCGGTGATGGACGGTCTCACCCAGGCCAACATCCCCTACAAGCTCGATGCCGCCAGCGGGGCGATCACCGTGCCGGCGACCCAGGTGCACGATGCCCGCCTGCGCCTGGCCACCATGGGGCTGCCGCAGGGCTCGGAGACCGGCTACGAGCTGCTGGACAAGTCGCAGGGCTTCGGCACCTCGCGCATGGCCGAGCTCAGCCGTCACCAGCGCGCACTGGAGGGCGAGCTGGCCCGTTCCATCATGGCGCTGTCGGCGGTGGACAGCGCCCGCGTGCACCTGGCCATCCCCAAGCAGACCGTGTTCGTGCGCGAACGCAGCAAGCCCTCGGCCTCGGTGGTGGTGCACCTCTACCCGGGCCGCGTGATGGATGAATCCCAGATCGCCGGCATCGTGCACCTGGTGGCCTCCAGCGTGCCCGAGCTCGAGGCCGAGCGCGTGACGGTGGTGGACCAGAAGGGCCAGCTGCTCACCACGCGCCTGGCCAGCAGCGACATGATCATGAGCGATCAGCACTTCAAGTACACCCAGCGCCTGCAGAACGCCTATGCCGAGCGCGTGCTGGGCATCCTCGAACCCATCGTGGGCGAGGGCGCGGTGAAGGCGCAGGTGGCGGTGGACGTGGACTTCACCACGGTGGAATCCACCAGCGAGACCTATGATCCGGTGGAGACCGCCGTGCGCAGCGAGCAGATCTCGGAACAGGAGACGGTCGGCGCCGAGACCGGTGGCGTGCCCGGCGCGCTGGCCAACCAGCCGCCGCCCGCCGGGGTGGTGGGCGAGGCGCCGGAGCCGGGCGCCGGCGCCCCGCGCAGCGCCAGCAACCGGGTGGTGCGCAACTACGAGATCGACCGCACCATCAGCCACAGCCGTGGCGTGCCCGGCACCGTGCGCCGCCTGTCGGTGGCCGTGGTGGTGGACAACAAGCCGGGGCCGGACGGCGAGCTCGTCCCCTATACGGAGGAGGAGCTGCAGCGCCTGACCGCGCTGGTGAACCAGACCGTGGGCCTGGATGCGGCGCGCGGTGATACCATCAACATCGTCAACGCGCCCTTCGTGCGCGGCGGCGAGGAACTGGCCCCGCTGGAGCCGACGCCGTTCTGGAAGGAGCCGTGGCTGTGGGATCTGGCCCGTCAGGGCGCCGGTGTGCTGGGTGTGCTGTTCCTGCTGCTGTTCGTGCTGCGCCCGGTGCTGCGCGCCCTGGCCGAGCGCGGCCGCGAGCCGCAGCGCGTGGCCGTGACGGACGAGCAGGGCCAGCTGCCGCCCGGCATGGGCGGACAGGAGGGCGGCAGTGCGCAGAAGGCCCTGGCCCAGCTGCGCGCCGGCGGCGACTACGAGGACCAGCTGTCGGCGGCCCGCTCGCTGGCGCAGGAGGACCCCAAGCGCGTGGCGCAGGTGATGAAGACATGGGTAGCGGAGGGTGAGTCCTGATGGCCGACATGACCGGAGCCGATCGCGCCGCGATCCTCTTGATGAGTCTGGGCGAGGCCGATGCCGCCGCCGTGCTCAAGCACATGGGACCGAAGGAGGTGCAGAAGGTGGGCGCCGCCATGGCCACCCTGCAGAACATCTCCAAGACCCAGGCCAGCGGCGTGCTGGAGCATTTCGTGCGCGAGGTCTCCGAGCAGACCGCGCTGGGCGTGAGCTCGGATGAATACGTGCGCAACGTGCTGGTCTCTGCCCTGGGCGAGGAGAAGGCCGGTGGGCTGATCGACCGCATCCTGCTCGGGCGCAACTCCAAGGGCCTGGAGGCGCTGAAGTGGATGGACCCGCGCGCCGTGGCCGAGATCGTGCGCCTGGAGCATCCGCAGATCATTGCCATCGTGCTGTCCTACCTGGACGCCGATCATGCCGCCGAGGTCATCACCCACCTGCCGGACAAGGTGGTGGCCGACGTGGTGATGCGTATCGCCACCCTGGACGGCATCCAGCCCAGCGCCCTGCAGGAACTCGACCAGATCCTGGAGAAGCAGTTCTCCGGCAACTCCAGCGCCAAGACCTCCAGCGTCGGCGGCGTGAAGCCCGCGGCCAGCATCATGAACTTCATGGACTCCTCCATGGAGGAGCGCATCATGGGCATGATCGCCGAGCAGGATGAGGAGCTCAGCCAGCGCATCCAGGACCTCATGTTCGTCTTCGACAACCTGATGGACGTGGACGACCGGGGCATACAGGCGCTGCTGCGCGAGGTGCAGACCGACACCCTCATCATCGCCCTCAAGGGGGCCGACGACGCCCTCAAGGAAAAGATCTTCAAGAACATGTCCAAGCGTGCGGCCGAGGCCCTGCGCGACGACCTCGAGGCCAAGGGCCCGGTACGCCTCAGCGACGTCGAGGCCGCGCAGAAGGAGATCCTCACCGTCGCCCGCCGCATGGCGGACTCCGGCGAGATCGTCCTCGGCGGCGGCGGCGACCAGATGGTGTAGCGGCATGG
>JAJLKJ010000041.1:0-5807 GCA_033839185.1 Gammaproteobacteria bacterium | reverse complement strand
TGTGGGGGAAGGGATGACGGTGTGGCGGCTGGGACACGCCACGCTTGTCCGTCGCGTGTCCCAGCCGCCTGCGCGTCAGTCGGTGAGGGGGCGGCGCATCTGCCGGTGGGGGATGCCGGCGTCCAGGAAGACCTCGCCCTCGGTGGTGAAGCCGGCGCGCTCGTAGAAGGGGATGGCGTGGGTCTGGGCGTGGAGGAAGACCTCCGCCATGCCCTGCCGGCGGGCCTCGGCGAGCAGGGCCTCGAGCAGGGCGCGGCCGATGCCGTTGCCGCGCCAGGGGGCGCGTACGGCCATGCGGCCGATGTGGCCGTCGGCGAGCAGGCGCGCGGTGCCGATGGGCGTGCCGTCCCGCGTCTCGGCCAGCACGTGCACGGCACCCGCATCGAGACCGTCCCACTCCAGGGCCTCCGGCACCTGCTGCTCCTCGATGAAGACCTCGCGGCGGATCAGCGCCAGGGCCGGCTCGTCCCGGGCCCAGTCGGCCAGGCGCAGCTCAGCCGTTGAGGCCGTCATCGTCGTCCGCCTCGAAGCCGAGGCAGCCGCTCTGGAACAGGGCGTGGGCCAGGGCGAAGAGGGCGTCGTCGCGGGCCAGGGCCTGGCTCACGCGCGGGGCGTAGCGGTAGCCCTCGCACAGGGTCTCGACCGTGGCGCGGGCCTCGTTGGGCAGGATGCGGCAGTGGCCGTCCCAGAAGAACAGCAGGCGCTCGTCCTCGGCGATGAAGGCGAGGCGGGAGACGGCCGCCCGTTCCAGCGGGGTGCCGGCGGCGAGCCGTGCGCGCAGGGCGGCGCTGTCGTCCGTCGGCGGATCGTAGAGCAGCTCGGCGAGCTCCGGGTTCTTCGGCTCGGTGACGTACTGGCCGAACCAGACGGCGAGGGCATTGTCCCCGGCCTGCAGCACCGGGGCGAGCAGGGCGCGCACGCGCGCGAGCGCGGCGGCATCGATCTCGCCTTTCTTCTGCACCGGCGCCATGCCGGCATCGCCGTAGCGGGCGGCGGCGGGCAGGCGGGCGGCGAGGAACTCGGCGAAGCCCGTGACCAGCTCGCGCTGCGCCGGGGCGCGAAAGCCGATGGAGTAGGTGAGGCAGTCGTCGGTGGCCACGCCGTGGTGGGCGTAGCGCGGCGGCAGGTAGAGCATGTCGCCGGGGGCCAGCACCCAGTCCTCGGCGGCGTCGAAGCGCTCCAGGATGCGCAGCTCCAGGTCCGGCAGGTAGCGTTCCTCCTGCAGCGGCACGCCGCCGATCTGCCAGCGGCGGTGGCCGTGGGCCTGCAGCAGGAACACGTCGTAGTCGTCGATGTGCGGGCCCACCGAGCCGCCCTCGGGGGCGTAGCTGATCATGAGGTCGTCGATGCGCCAGTCGGGCAGGAAGCGGAAGGGCTCGATGACGTTGAGCAGCTCCGGCACGTGCTTCTCCACGTCAGAGACCAGTAGCGTCCAGTGGGTCTCGGGCAGGGTGGCGAAGACCGATTCGGCGAAGGGGCCGTAGCTCACCTGCCAGGGCCCGGTCTCGCCGTGCTCGCTGATGATGCGTGCGCTGACGCCTTCTTCGCAGGCCAGGCCCGCGAGCTCGTCCGGGCTGAGCGGGGAGGCGAAGCCCGGGATGGCCTGGCGGACGAGCAGGGGGCGCTGCTGCCAGTAGTCGCGCAGGAAGTCCTCCGCGCTCAGTCCGCCGAGGAGCTGCATCAGATGTTGCGGGCCTGTTCGGCGGCGTTGCCGATGTAGCTGGCCGGGGTCATGGCGCGCAGGCGGGCCCGGGCCTCCTCGGGGATGTCGAGGCCGTCGACGAAGGCCTGCATCACCTCGCGGGTGACGCGCTGGCCGCGGGTGAGTTCTTTGAGCTTCTCGTAGGGCTTCTCGATGCCGTAGCGGCGCATCACCGTCTGGATGGGCTCGGCGAGCACCTCCCAGTTGCGGTCGAGCTCGTCCTGCAGGCTCTCGCGGTTGATCTCCAGCTTGCCCAGGCCCTTCATCAGCGACTGGTAGGCGATGCTGCTGTGGGCGAAGCCCACGCCCAGGGTGCGCAGCACGGTGGAGTCGGTGAGGTCGCGCTGCCAGCGCGAGACCGGCAGCTTCTGCGCCAGGTGCGTGAACAGGGCGTTGGCCACGCCCAGGTTGCCCTCGGCGTTCTCGAAGTCGATGGGGTTGACCTTGTGCGGCATGGTGGAGGAGCCCACCTCGCCGGCCACCACCTTCTGGCGGAAGTGGCCCATGGCGATGTAGCCCCAGACGTCGCGGGCGAAGTCGATGAGGATGGTGTTGAAGCGGGCCACGGCGTCGAACAGCTCGGCGATGTAGTCGTGTGGCTCGATCTGGATGGTGTAGGGGTTCCAGGTCAGCCCCAGCGAACTCACGAACTGCTCGGCGAAGGCCGGCCAGTTCACGTCCGGGTAGGCGGCCAGGTGGGCGTTGTAGTTGCCCACCGCGCCGTTGATCTTGCCGAGCATCTCCACGGCGGCCACCTGCTGGCGCTGGCGGCGCAGGCGCGCGACCACGTTGGCGAACTCCTTGCCCATGGTGGTCGGCGAGGCCGGCTGGCCGTGGGTGCGCGACATCAGCGGGGCGTCGGCGAACTGGTGGGCCAGCGTGCGCAGGCTGTCGATGATCTCGTCCATCTCGTTGAGCATCACCTGGCCGCGGCCCTCGGCGAGCATCAGGGCATAGGCGAGGTTGTTGATGTCCTCGGAGGTGCAGGCGAAGTGGATGAACTCGGAGACGGCCTCGAGCTCGGCGTTGCCGGCGATCTTTTCCTTGAGGAAGTACTCCACCGCCTTCACGTCGTGGTTGGTGGTGCGCTCGATGTTCTTCACGCGCTGCGCATCCTCCTCGCTGAACTTCCCGACGATGTCGTCGAGGATGCGGTTGGCGTGTTCGGAGAGCGGGGCGACCTCGATCACCTCGGGACAGGCGGCCAGGGCCTGGAGCCAGCGCACCTCCACCAGCACCCGGTGACGGATCAGACCGTACTCGCTGAAGATGGGCCTCAGCGCCTCGGTCTTGCTGCCGTAGCGGCCGTCGACGGGGGAAATTGCGGTAAGGGATGAGAGTTCCATGCCGGCTCCGTTAGAATGACGTGTAAGGATCGTGCGAAGGGCACGGATTATACATCACCCGCGCCGGTTTCCCGACCGGCGCGCCTGACCGGAAACCCCGAGACCATGAGCGAGCAGAAACACAGCGGCGACTATCGCATCGAGACCGACAGCATGGGCGAGCTTAAGGTGCCCACCGACGCCCTGTGGGGCGCGCAGACCCAGCGGGCGGTGGACAACTTCCCCATCAGCGGCATCCCCATGTCGCGCGGTTTCATACGTGCCCTGGGCCTGATCAAGGCCGCCTGCGCCGAGGTGAACGCCGATCTCGGCCTGCTGGACGCCGCGCGCGCCGGGGCCATCGTCACCGCCGCCGAGGCCGTGGCCGAGGGCCAGCACGACGGCGAGTTTCCCATCGACGTGTTCCAGACCGGCTCCGGCACCAGCTCCAACATGAATGCCAACGAGGTGATCGCCCACCTGGCCGCCGGGGCAGGCGTGCACCCCAACGACCACGTGAACATGGGGCAGAGTTCCAACGACGTGATCCCCACGGCCATCCACGTGGCGGCCTGCCTGCAGGTGGAACAGGCGCTGCTGCCGGCCATGCGCCACCTGGCGGAGACCATCACCCGCCGCGCCTGGGAATGCGAGCAGTACGTGAAGACCGGCCGCACCCACCTGATGGACGCCATGCCCGTGCGCCTGTCGCAGGAACTGGGCGGCTGGGCCGCGCAGGTGGAGGACGCGGTGGCGCGCATCGAGTCCAGCCTGCCGCGGCTGCGCCGTCTGGCGCTGGGCGGCACGGCCGTGGGCACGGGCATCAACGCGCATCCGCAATTCGGCGAGCGGGTGGCCACGCGCCTGACCGAGCGCACGGGCATCGCCTTCGAGACCGCGCCCGACAAGTTCAAGGCCCTGAGTTCGCAGGACGACGCGCTGGAACTGAGCGGCCAGCTCAAGGCCTACGCCGCGGCGCTGATGAAGGTCGCCAACGACCTGCGCTGGATGAACTCCGGTCCGCTGGCCGGCCTGGCCGAGATCGCACTGCCCTCCCTGCAGCCCGGCAGCTCCATCATGCCGGGCAAGGTGAACCCGGTGATTCCGGAGGCCACCGCCATGGTCTGCGCACAGGTCATCGGCAACGACACGGCCATCACCCTCGGTGCCCAGTCCGGCAACTTCCAGCTCAACGTGATGCTGCCGGTCATCGCCCACAACCTGCTGCAGAGCCTCACGCTGCTCGCCAGCGCCTCGCAGGTGCTGGCCGACAAGGCCATCGCCGGTTTCGTGGTGAACGAGGCGCGGCTGCGCGAGGCCCTGGCGAAGAACCCCATCCTGGTGACGGCGCTCAACCCGGTGATCGGCTACGAGCTGGGGGCGAAGGTGGCCAAGCGCGCCTACGCCGAGGGCCGCCCGCTGCTGGATGTGGCGCTGGAGGAGACCGACCTCGACGAGGCCACGCTGCGTCGCCTGCTGGACCCGGCCAGGCTCACCGAGGGCGGTATTAGCGAAGGCTGAATTACTTATGGATAATCATTGAGTTATCTGCGCAAGCAAACGTTTTACATTAAGCTTCGCAGGTGGGTATACTGCATCGATAACGGCGCCGGGCATGACCCGGCGCCCGCATTCGCCCCGCAACACGCAGCCGGCCGGGCAGGGAGCGAATGCCACTACAACGACAATAATGGCCGGTCTTTGGGAGAAGTCCTTTGGAACCCCTGCACCTGTTACCCGCCGGGCTCGTGCTCGTGGGGGTGACCTTCCTGGTCGCCGCCCTGTTACCCGCCTGCCGCATCTGCGGCGAGGCCCGCGATACCGTCCAGGGCTGGCGCATCCTCTCCCTCCTCATCGTCGTCTTCATCCTCGGCTACCTGGCCTATAACGTCTCGCTCATCGGCCGCGAGGTCACGCCCATCGACTACGTGGTGGCCGGCATCTTCTTCATGGGCAGCGTGTTCGTGCTGGTGGTCAGCCGCCTGAGCATGATCACCATCCGCGAGGTGCGCCGCATCTCCGCCCTGGAGCGCCACCGCGCCTCGCATGACGGCCTCACCGGCCTGCCCAACCGCGCCCATTTCAGCGAACGGATCTCCAGCCTGATCGAGGACTCCGCCACCGAGCACCGCGCCTTCACCGTGCTGCTCATGGACCTCGACCGCTTCAAGGCCATCAACGACACCCTCGGCCACGACTACGGCGACCGCCTGCTGGTGGCGGTGAGCGAACGCCTGAGCGGCATCCTCAACGAGACGCATACCCTGGCGCGGCTCGGCGGCGACGAGTTCGGCCTGGTGATCGAGGGGGTGGCCAATGCGAAGCGCGTGGGCTCCATCGCCGGGCGCATCCATGCCGCGCTCAGCGAGCCCTTCGTCATCGACGGCCACGTGATGGATGCGACGATGAGCCTGGGGGCCGCCTTCTTCCCGGATCACGGCAGCACGGCCAACACCCTGATGAAGCGCGCCGAGATCGCCATGTACGCGGCGAAGAAATCGGCCATCCAGTGGGCGGTGTACAACCACGAACTCGAACAGCACAGCCTCAACCAGCTGTCGCTGCACGGCGAACTGCGCCGTGCCATCGAGGGGAACGAACTGCACCTGATGTTCCAGCCGCAGGTGGATGTGCAAAGTGGCGAACTGCGGGGGCTGGAGGCGCTGGTGCGCTGGCGCGGGGATGACGGGCGCACGGTGATGCCCGACGAGTTCATCCCCATGGCCGAACAGACCGGCCTCATCACCCAGCTGGATCAGTGGGTGATCCGCCGGGTGGCG
>JAJLKJ010000040.1:0-5505 GCA_033839185.1 Gammaproteobacteria bacterium | reverse complement strand
CGCCATGCGCGTGTCCTCGTGCAGGTAGCGTGTGTCGCCGCCGTCGTCGTAGTCGGCCGGACGCCCGTCGGTGAGCAGCAGCAGCAGACGATGATGGGCGGACACGCCGTTGAAGCGCTCGATGGAGTGACGGATGGCCGCGCCCATGCGACTGGCCAGTCGCCCGGAGACGGCGGCGATGCGCGCGCGCACGTCCGGGGTCATGGTCTCGTCGAAGTCCTTGAGCACGTAGTAGTTCACGTTGTCGTGGTTCTTCGAGGCGAAGCCGCAGATGGCGTTCGGGTCGCCGACGTCGTTGATCGCCTCGGCGAACATCATCAGGCCCGCGCGCAGGTGATCGATGAGCTTGCCCTGCCCGCCGGCATGGCTCGCCATGATGGAGGTGGACATGTCGGCCAGCAGCATCACGGCCGTATCACGGTGCTGGCGGGTGCGGTGGCGGTAGATGAAGGGCTTGGGCGAGAGCCCGGCCTTCTTCTCGGCGACGAACCCCACCGCCGCCTCCATGTCGAGTTCGTCGCCCTCGAGCTGGCGACGCAGGGGCGCCATGCGGCTCGGACGCTGCATCTCCAGGGCACGGCGCAGGCGCTTGAGCGCCCCGGCGTGGTCGGCGCGGATCATCTCCGCGCGCTCGGGTTCCATCTCCTCCAGCCGGCGTTCCTGCACCCGCGCCCACTCGTGGATGTAGCGTTGCTCGCGATAGTCCCACTCGGGATAGGGATAGCCCTCGGTGAGCTCGTGCACCGTCGCCCCGCGGCCGACCACCTGGGCCGGCATGGGGATGCCCACGCCGATGCGCCCGCCGCTGCCGGAGGTGTTCTCCTGCGGCACGTTGATGTCCGGGTCGGGGTCGACCTGGCGCATCTCCTGCGTGGTCTGCGGCTGCTCTTCCTTCTGTTTCTCGGCCACGGCCTTGTTGTCGGCGTGCACGTCGTAGTCGTTGACGTAGACCTCGTCCTGCCAGCGCCGGCGCGGGTAGACCGGGCGCCCGGTGTTGTGCCCGTGGCCGGGCAGGTAGGCGTCGTCACGCGCTTCGATGCCGATCTCGGGAAACTCGGCCTCGTCGAACAGCCCGCGGGCCACGCGGAAGGCATCCAGCACGCTGGCGTGCTCCGCCAGCAGCGGCTGCAGGCGCGCGTCGAGACCGCGCCCCAGGGCCAGGGCCTCGTACTGGGCCAGCGCGTAGCGGTAGAACACGCCGGCCGGCCCCGCCGGCTGCTCGTGCGTATCGGCCAGGCGCACCACGCGCCTGAGGTAGCCCGGGATGAGGGCATCCAGGCGCGCGTCCACACGCAGGTCCTCGCAGAGGTCGAACAGCACCTGGAAGCGGAACATGCGTTCCTCGAAGTGGGCGTAGAGCGGACGCCAGGTGATGCGCTGGTCGGCATCGACGGGCGGGTGCTCCATGCCCAGCTCGCCAAACAGCGCCTCGATGTGGTCGAGGAAGTAGGTGTCGAAGCGCAGGTGGCCCATGGTGTGGAGCACCGCGACGATGGCCTCCTCGCGTCCCGCCAGCACGGCGGGCAGGTAGAGGGTATGACCGTCGGTGTCCATCATCGGGCGGCCCCGGCCCGGGCGCCAGTCGCCGTCGGCCAGCGGCACCAGGTGGCCGAACCAGGCCGTGGTCAGCAGCTGCAGGAAGCGGCTGTGACGCCGCGGGCGGTAGCCCGGCATCCCGTCCAGCAGCAGGCGCAGGCTCTCCTCGCTCTCCAGCCGGAAGTATTCCTCGCCGCGCGAGCGCCCGGCCTGCATGATGTCGGCGCCGCGCCGCGCCCAGCTCTCGATGCCGGCGACGCCGACGATGTTGCGCGCGATCACCGCCCCCTCGAGATAGGCATCCAGGGTCAGGCCGCGCTCGTCGAAGAGCTTCTCGGCTGGGGCGATCAGGTCCTCGATGCCCTCGATGCCCCGCCCGTCGCCGAGTTTGCGAAAGGGGGCGCGGAAGTAGTGCGCGGCGTCCTCCAGGTGGCGGTCACACCAGCGCAGGCCGATCTCGTACCAGCGCTGCTCGGCCTCGCGCCCCCATTCGGCCGTCACCTCGCCCACCTGGGCCATGAAGCCCTCGAGCGCGCCCCAGGAGTTCACCCATTTCGAGAAGCCCCGGGCCTGCTCCACCCAGAAATCCACCTCGCCGGTCTTCTCCGCCACCGCCGGGCTCGCGCGCATGAAGACCTTGCCCGCCTCACGATCGTGGAAGAACAGGTCGCGCGCGGCCTCCAGCCAGCGCAGGGTCGGCTGGGCGCCCAATGGTTCCAGCACCGGCAGCGCCTCGCGGGCATCGCGCTGCGCCACGAAACTGATCTGTTCCAGGTGCTGAAGGATCTCCTGGATCTCTACGAGGGCTTCTGCGTCGGTCATGGGGCTCATCGGTCAGCCCCGGCGCATGCCGGCCGGGGCGTTTGCCTGCAGGTGGAGACGGGGCTTACTCGTCGGCGGCGCCGAAATGGGCGCGCACGATCTCTTCGATGGCCTCGACCAGCTCAGGGTCGTCGGTCAGCGGGTGGATCATCGCCGCGCGGCAGGCCTCGATGGGGTCGACGCCCGCCTGGATCAGCGTCCCGGCATAGGTGAGCGCGCGGGTGGAGGTGGCCTCCTCCAGGCCGTGGTCCTTGAGCGCGCGGGCCTTGCGACCGGCGGCCACGAGCTTGTCCACGATCTCCGCGTCCAGCCCGCCCGATTCCTTGGCCACGATCTGGCGCTCGATCTCCTCGTTCGGATAGTCGAACTGCAGGGCGATGAAACGCTGCTTGGTGGAGGGCTTGAGGTCCTTGAGCACGGTCTGGTAGCCGGGGTTGTAGGAGATCACCAGCATGAAGTCCTCGTGGGCCTCGATCATCTGGGACTTCTTCTCCAGCGGCAGCACGCGGCGGTGGTCGGTGAGCGGATGAATGACCACGGTGGTGTCGGTGCGCGCCTCGACGATCTCGTCCAGGTAGCAGATGGCCCCCTCCTTCACAGCGCGCGTCAGCGGGCCGTCGTGCCAGACCGTCTCATCGCCCTCCAGCAGATAGCGGCCGACCAGGTCGGAGCTGGTCAGATCCTCGTGGCAGGCCACGCTCACCAGCGGGCGCGTGAGCCGGTAGGCCATGTACTCGACGAAGCGGGTCTTGCCGCAGCCGGTCGGGCCCTTGAGCATCACCGGCAGACGCTTCTTGTAGGCCGCCTCGAACAGCTCGATCTCGTTACCCTGGGCGACGTAGAACGGCTCCTGCCCGGCCACCGGTTTCTGTACGGCATCCTGTTCCACGCCGCGCAGGCGATTGATCAGATTCTTCATCGAAATACTCCAAACGTCGTTCGACGCCGCAGCCAGTGGCCCGGCGTGGGATTGGTCTGCAGTCGGCTAGGGCAGCCGGTCTTCCTGCAGGCAGCGCGTGCGCAGATAGAGGTACACGTGACGCAGCGTGCGCACCATCATGGTCGCCGGCCGCGGCGGCAAGGCATCGGCCCGGTCGCTGGCCAGACAGTTCTGGTAGAACACCAGTTCGCGCACGTTGTCCCGCACCGCGTTCAGGCTCGGATCCCCCTTGACGAAGGCCTTCTGCACCTCCAGCAGGTCGTCCGAGGCCGGCATCGGCTTGCCTGCATGCCCGGCATAGGCCAGCAGCAGGTCCCGCATGATACCAGCCCCCTCGGGCAAGACCGACCCCAGCTCACCCAGCGTCCCCTCGCGCTCGGCCGCCTCCAGTGCGCCGATGCGCGCATCGAGGTCATCGAGACGTTCTTCCAGCCAGCGATTGCGCTGCTGCGGGTCCTGCGGGATGTCATGTGGCATGGGTGTACGAAAATCCTCTCAAATGCGGTATGATGATCGGCTGTATTATACCCTACTAATATACTCAGAAATAGTTCAACGAAATAGTTCACGGGGAGCCGCGATGAAACTGCTCAAGATGATCAAACTGAACAACCTGCAGTACAACATGAACCGCGACCCGCAGGTCTACCGTCGCTCGGTGAACAAGGATTTCCGTCTGCAGGCCCTCCTCAACGGCAGCGGCACCGCCAGCGCGAAGTTCGAAGTGGACGGCAAGGTCGTCGGTGAAGGCAAGGTCGAGCTGCCCGGTTCCTTCGAAACCAAGTTCAGCTACGATACCGCCGGCACCCGCATCGGCACCCTCGTCATCGAGGGCAACGGCGAGACCGTGAAGGAAGACATCCGCATCGACGTGATGGAACACGACTGGATCGGCTAAGCGCCTTCCAGCCGGTTCATGCAAAACGCCCGCGCATCGCGGGCGTTTTTGTTTGCCGGCCCGCAACAAGAAAAAGGCCCCGCATGGCGGGGCCTTTTCATGTCGATGCAGACGACGGCCGGACTCAGTCGTCCAGGCTGTCGTGATCGAAGGTGCCGATGTTTTCGCCGGCCATCTGGCGCTTGACGAATTCGACGTCCTTGCCGTTCAGCGCGAACGGGAAGGACAGGATGTCGGTCGGGCTGGAATCGCCGTAGGGGCGGTTGCAGGCCGAGACTTCCTCGTCGGACTTGCCGGGGCAGCCGGAGGTCTGGAACGGCTTGCCGGAATTGATAAGGGCTTCCAGCTCCTGCTGGTCCAGGCCGAAATCGACGATCTGGCCCTGCTCGTTGAACTTCATGTCGTTGACGTGGCCACCGGCGTAGTCGATGACGAAGCGGCCCAGCTGAACGCGGCGCCACTGGTCCTTCGGGCAGGCCGGCCAGTCTTCCATCATGGAGCCCTGCTCGGGGAAGAAGGCGAACATGTGGTTGTGACCACCCATGTCGCGGATCTTCTGGCAGACTTCCATCATTTCCTTCTCGGTCTCGCCCATGCCGGCGATGAGGTGCGCACCGAACTTCTCCGGACCAAAGATCTCGGCGGCCCACTCGATGGCCTGCCAGTACTTGTCCCAACGGTGCGGGGAGTCGACGGTCTTGCCGCGGGTGCGCTCGAAGATCTCGGGGGTGACGGCATCCAGCGCAACGGTGAAGATGTCGGCGCCTTCGTCACGCAGGGCGACCAAATCGTCGTAGCTCATACTGGTCGGGTTGGAGAGGATGGAGACCGGGATGTGCGGCAGCGCCTTCATCCACTGCTTGAGCAGCACCATGGTGTCATGATCGGAGTTCGGGTGCGTGATCATCGAGATGCACATGCGCTCGAACTGGCCCTTGTCGTGGCCGGCCTTGACCTTCTCGATCACCTCGTCGTAACGGGCGGTCGGCCAGTCGACGCGGATGAAGTTGCGGTCGGCGTAATCGCGCGATTCCTCGCGATGACGTGCCAGGCCGCAGTAGGTGCAGTTGGCGCGACAGCCTTCCGGATAGGTGACCAGGAGGTTGAGACAGTGCGTGCAGGCGGTACGGTGCATGTTGCCCGGCACCAGACCCAGCGAGATCGCGGCGGCGGTGGACATCTGCACGTATTCCGGCGAACGCATCTCCGGGGTCTTGATGTGATAATCCGGCCGGTAGAAATTCACCGGCTGGACGATGGTATCGGCGCTAGCGCTCATGACGAAACCTCCCGATGTTCTGCGGTATTC